>JAENZW010000171.1 GCA_016841065.1 Actinomycetota bacterium | reverse complement strand
CCGCGGCAGCGGGAGTCTCGAGCGGCTGGTACGTGGGCGCACTCTCGGAACCGCGCACCGAAGCGTCGACCGGCTCTTCGGGAACGACGACCCACATCACGATGTAGGCGATGAACGTGGCTGCATTGCCGACGACCGCGAGCAAGACGGCGATGAGCCGAACCAGTGTGGGGTCGAGACCTACGTAGTCGGCAAGTCCGCCGCAAACCCCCGCAATCATTCTCTCGCTGCGGCTGCGGTATAGGGTTCTCCTAGTCTCCATTCGCGCGTCCCCCTCCGACACTTGGCTGTTCGGCCACGCTAGTTCTCGACACCGCCACGCGGACGATACGCCTTCGCCTCACCGCCTGAACGGTGAAACGCGCGCCATCTTCGACCACACTCTCTCCGGCCATGGGAATATGCCCGAGGCGCGCAAGCATCCACCCTGCGACCGTCTCGTACTCATCGGACTCTTCCAGCGGGAGACCCATCTCGATAGCTTGCTCGACCGGGAACCTCCCGTCCATGACCCACTCGCCCGGTCCGGTCGAGGTGACATAGCGCCTATCGCGATCGAACTCGTCCGCTACCTCACCGATGACCTCCTCGACAATGTCCTCGATCGTTACCAGACCAGCGGTTCCGCCGTACTCATCCACTACGACCGCCATGTGGTTTCTGAGCGTCTGCATGTCCGACAACAGCGCGAGAACCTGCTTGGTCTCCGGAACGAACACGGGCGGACGCATATAGTCCGTCACTGCGTCCGTCAGCGCACCCGCTGCCGTAGGCACGACGAGATCCTTCAACAGCAGCACGCCAATGACGGTATCCGGATCCTCGTGGAATACCGGTAGCCGCGAGAAGCCCGACGAGGAGAAGACTCCGATGACGTCTCCCACCGTGGCAGTGTCTTCTACCAGCACCATGTCCACTCGAGGGACCATTACCTCCCGGGCCACCGTGTCGCCCAGCTCGAAAATCTCGTGGATCATCCTCTTCTCCTCGTCGAGGAGCGAGCCCTGCTCCGTCACGAGGAGCTTAATCTCTTCTTCCGACACACCCGGGCGTCCCTGCCCCGGGCGCACGCCCAGAAGCCTTGCGACGACGTCCGTCGACTTGGCAAGTAGCCACACTGCCGGGCCGACGAAGGTGGCCAGCGCCGCAATCGGACGGGCCACCGCCTTCGACACCGCATCGGCGCGTTGAAGTCCGAGACGTTTGGGCGCGAGCTCCCCGACCACCAACGTGACGTAGGCGATTACGAGGGTGACCAGCACAACTGCTAGCCCCCCCGATGCCCCTGAGATCCAGGAGTTCCCGAGTGACCTCAGCCACTCGGCCACCGGCTCAGTGAGACTGACTGCGGCTGCAGCGGATGCCATGAACCCGACCAGCGTGATGCCGATCTGGATGGTAGCGAGCAGTCGGGAAGGGTCCTCCGTCAGGCGAAGCGCTGCCGCGGCCCCCGCCGACCCGCCCTCTGCCGCCTGCTTCAGCGTTGCCCGACGCGCGCTGATGAGCGCGATCTCGGCTGCCGCGAAGTAGCCGTTGAGCAGGACGAGGACCAGAATCAGGAGCACTTCAAAGAGGTATTTGTCCATGTCGCCTACATTACCAATGTATGGCCCATTCACACAGGGCTCGGATGGCCATCCACCTCAACCAGACGCCGCCGGGCAGGCGGACTTCAGACCGTGGCCGGGAACACCGATAAACCTGATACACATGGACTGCCGCGCCGCGATGTACGAGAATCGGGCAGTGACGCCCCTGCTCGGCAGGGGTACGGACGAGATGCCACGCGAGGAGTGTCCGGGTGACACAGGTCGAGGGTACGCGCCAAGTCGAGACAATCGTGCGGGCCGTTGCGTCCGCCGGGAAGGCGCTGAAGCTCTACCCCGCCGCCAGCCCGATTCCGCGACAGACAGTCGAGACTGCTGTCGGCGAGCTGGCTGGATTCTTCGACGCCTATCCCGTGCTATCCCTCTTGATCGTCCGCGAGGGCTTCACCTGGTCAGGTAGTGTGATTGGCTCGGGTGCCGCCGGCGTAGACGACCTGGCCCGCGAACTGCGCGAGCACGGCGTCGCGGAATTGGACTTCGTACCGGGATGCACCGCCGAAGACATGGCCGCGTTTCTCGGCGTCATAGGCCGCGAAACCGACGAGGTGCGTAGTGAGGGCGGCGCCAGCGCGGTCCTGGTCGCCGCAGGCGTCGAGGGCGTTCGCGTCACCGACGTTCACCTGACCGTGATCGAGGAGGTGCTCCCCGCTGCCGACGAAGACATCGGCGAGTTCCTTCGCAGCCTCGCAATCGACTCCGACAAGCTCGCGGCATGGCTTGCTGCTGCCTCTGCGGGCGACTCCGGAACTTTCCAGGAGGGGCTCGTCGAGCTGTCAGAAGCAGTCGGGCCGGGCGGTGTCTCAGAGCTCACCCGTACGCTTGCGACAGCCTTCATGGCGCAGGAGCATGACGGCAAGGACGCCATCTTGGGGCTTTCCCTGGAGCCCGGGGTCGTTCGCGATCTCACCTCGGGCATGTTCGGGCACCTCGAGTCGCCAGACATTGCATCTGCACTGTGCGGCGGGCTGTTCGGCAGCAACATGCTCGCGCTCTCGAACGCTCTCACCAATCTGCCGCTCGCCGAGAGAATGCGCCAGATCTATGCCGACGTTCAGGGGATGCTGCCCGAAGGCGGCCACACCGGCAAGGAAGCGTCCTTTCTCGAGCACATGATGGAGGTGCGAGCGAAGACCGAACCTGAGACACCGCTCACCGAGGCTGACAGCACCTATCGCCGAGTGGCCGAAGCCATGAACGTCTCGAGCGACGAGGTCGAGGCGTTGCGCCGGAAGACAGCGACGGCGGCACGTGAAAGTGGCGTATCCGGCGTCAACATCATGCTCGCCCTTCTGGACCAGCAGAAGGACTTCGAGCTCTACGCGGAGGGCGTCGATCATCTCGCCACAATGGTCCCGCGCCTGATCAACTCGGACGAGATCGACCTGGCGCTGAGGGTGGTCAACGACCTCGCCGTCCGCGAGTCACAGACATCCCAGCCCTGGCCAGAGCTGACGGACCGACTACGGAAGGCTCTCGCTCGAGCACTGGGCAAGGACACGATGGCCGGACTTCTGAAGGCAGCAATCTCGGATGCCTCTCGGGTGGCGACCGTGCGCGACTTTCTCCAGCACGCGGACGAGAACGCAACCCGTGCTCTCGCGAACGAAGCCATCGCGCTGAAACGCGACGGCCTCGACGCTGCAGACAAGGTTCTCGGTCGTCGACTCGTGGATCTTCTCGTCGCAGCGGTGCCGAACGCGCAGTGGTTCCACGTCGAGCCGATCGTTGCACGCCTTGCACTCGAGACCGATCCGCGCGCCCAGAAGGCGATCGAGTCCGTGATCGCTCGCCCGGACGAACAGTCGCGCCGGGAGGCAGCACAGGGCCTCGCGTCCGGTGGGGGACCCGCTGCATCTCGGCTCCTGGGAACGCTCATTCGGGATTCCTCGGCAGAGGTCGCGATGATTGCGATCCGGGCGGTCTCGAAGCACGACATGCCATCGGGGGGACAGCTGCTCGCGGGGCGACTCGGGGAGCTCGATATCGACGGCAAGGACTTCCTCGTCGCCCGCGAGATCATCGGTTCGCTC
>JAENZW010000170.1 GCA_016841065.1 Actinomycetota bacterium | reverse complement strand
CGCGAGGTGCACGCGTGGCCGGGGCCGACACCGACGAGCACGCCAATCGCGCCGGCGCGCATGAGGTGCAAGGCACCCTGGTAGCTGCAGCATCCGCCGATGATGCACGGGATATCGAGGTCGCGCACGAAGGCGTTCAAGTCGAGAGGCTTGTCGTAGCTCGAGACGTGCTCTGCCGAAACGACAGTTCCTTGGATGATGAGGATGTCGAGGCCGCCCTCACGTGCAGCGTCTATGTAGCGCTCCACGTTCTGCGGCGTCAGGGACGCGGCGGCAAGAACGCCACCGTCCTTGATCTCCTTCACGCGCCTGGTGATGAGTTCCGGCTTGACGTCTTCGGCAGCGTAGATCTGCTGCATCTGAGCGGTAGCTTCTTCGTTGGAGAACGACGCGATGGCGTCGAGATGCGGCGTCGGGTCCTCATAGCGCGTTTGGATTCCCTCGAGGTTCAGCACGGCGAGTCCACCGAGCTTGCCCATCGTCACCGCGAAGGCCGGGTCAACAACTCCGTCCATTGCCGAAGCGAGCACCGGCAGCGGGAACGAGTAGTCCTTCCCCTTGAACTGGAAGGTCCACGTGATGTCGATGTCGCGCGGATCTCGCGTGCGCCGCGATGGCACGATCGCGATGTCGTCAAAGCCGTATGCGCGCCGAGCGGTCTTGCCCCGTCCGATCTCGATCTCCATAGATGAAGTGCGCCTCCTCGAATCTCACGCCTGAAAGCAGGCCATGATTGACTATTCCATGCGGGACGCGGCCGGGCTCCGGATACGACGAAACCAGGCATACGCATCGCCGAAGATCGCGGCGAGCTGCCTGGTCCGATGTCTGCTGCGACGCACAACCCGCGAGCCACGAGAGCGATACGCGCGCGCCCCCGGTGGAGCCATTCTAGTAGAGTGCCGAGTGCAAGTGAACCGATGTGACCGGATTGGCGCGAGAAAAGTCTCTGCGGTCTCGGACTACTCGGACGCTCTGCGCTCTGCCGCGAGCGCCTCGCGCTTCTCGGCGATAGTCGCCACGTGCGCCTCGAGGTGCCGAATCGCATGGAGCAGCATCCCTCTGAGGGTTACCAGTCCGATCTCTGTGTGCACCGCGACTCGCTCCCATGCATCTTCGGCAAGCCGGTCGAGATCGGACGCCATCTGCGCGCGAGTCGCCGCAACGAGCGCAAGGTCGAGCTCCGGATCGCGCTCGGCGTAATGGAGCGATTCGACGTACGTCCACCCGTCAACACCGACCAGAAGCGGCCGTTCCATGGCGACGATGCGCTTCATGCGATCCGCAAGGAACTGCTCGCAGTCGGCCACATGACAGACGACCTCCTGGGCGCTCATCTTCCCCGGGACCGGATAGGAGAGCAACTGCTCTGCGGCTAGCCCGGCGATCGACTCGGCAAGGAGCGCGGGCCCACGGCGATAGCGTTCGATGAGTTCGGCGGCCGTCGCATCCTCGTCGGCCTGTGCTGCCGAGATCTGAGCGTAGTCCGTTGCCAACGTGCGACCCCTATCGATCCTTGAGCGACACGTAGCCACGCCGCGGCGTGACGTTCTTGTACGCGGGGCGAATGATCTTCCCGCCGTTCGCGACCTCTTCGATGCGGTGAGCACACCAACCCACGATGCGGGAAACCGCGAACAGCGGCGTATACAGCTCGCGCGGGATATCCAGCATCCGATAGACGAACCCAGAGTAGAAGTCCACGTTCGCGCTGACTCCCTTGTAGACCTTGCGTGTCCTGCCGATGGCCTCGGGCGCCAGCCGCTCGACCTTCTCGTGCAGCCGGAACTCCGCGTCCTGCCCCTTCTCTTCGGCAAGCTTCGCGGCGTACTGCCGCAAGATCACCGTTCGGGGATCCGAGATCGAGTAGACGGGGTGTCCCATGCCGTAGATGAGGCCGGAGCGGTCGAAGCCCTCCTTGCGCAGCAACCGCACGAGATAGTCACCGATCTCCTCGTCATCTTCCCAGTCCATGACACATACCTTCATGTCCTCGAACATCTCGACGACCTTGAGGTTTGCGCCACCGTGGCGCGGCCCCTTGAGCGACCCGAGGGACGCCGCGATCGTGGAGTACGTGTCGGTTCCGGTGGACGACACCACGTGCGAGGTGAACGACGAGTTGTTACCACCACCGTGCTCGGCCTGCAGCACAAGCGCCAGATCGAGAACCGTCGCCTCGAGCTTGGTGAACTTGCTGTTCGGACGAAGCATGTGCAGGAAGTTCTCGGCGGTGGACAGATCCTTGCTCGGCCGATGGATCACGAGACTCTTGCCGCGGAACTCGTCGAGGTAGGACTGGTACGCGTAGACGGCAAGCATCGGGATCTTGGCGATCAGATGCAGGCTCTGCCGAAGGATGTTCTGCACGGACGTGTCGTCCGGGGTCTTGTCCAGCGAGTACAGCGACAGAACTCCCCGGGCCATCGCGTTCATGATGTCGCGACTCGGCATCCGGAGGATCGCGTCGTACACGAAGCCCCGCGGCAGGGCGCGGTTCGTCGCGAGGCGGTTCTCGAAGGTGTGTAGCTCGTCAGAGACCGGTAGATCGCCGAAGAGCAGCAGGTAGCAGGTCTCCTCGAAGCCGAACCGGTCTTCGGCCGCAAAGCCGTCGACCAGATCCATGATGTCGATGCCGCGGTAGATCAGGCGACCGTCGGAAGGCACGAGCTCGCCGCCTTCGACGGCATAGCCGACCACGTCACCTACTTGCGTGAGCCCGGCAAGCACTCCCCTGCCGCTCACATCGCGAAGGCCACGCTTGACGTCGTACTCAAGGTAGAACGCGGGATCTACGAAGCTGTTCGCTGCCGCGAGCTCCGTCCAGCGAGCGAGTTCGGCTTTTGCCTGAGCTCGCGGACTGACCTTGTCCCGCGCGTCGGCCTTGCGTTTGGCCCCGCGATCGTCTCCAGTTGGCGTCACGCTGCTCATCCTCTCGGCCGGTATTCTCGCACGAAGCCTCTACCGGCGGCAGTGCGGCGGTCTGGTGGCGACCCTTCCAGAGTCACAATCCTACCCGAAGAGGCGCCCTTGGCCGAATACTGACCGCGTCACCCCCGGATATCGCGCACTCGCCGGCCCCGTAGTGCTAGCCTGATGCACGTTCACGCCGCGATGGACTTGGGTACTCTACTCGATGACCGCTCGCGCCGCCAGCGACCGGAGGTTTCCCGTGCGCATCGGGATGTTCTGCGATATGTACATGCCCCACGTGAGCGGCGTGACGAACCACGTCATGGTCTACAAGCGACGCTTCGAAGAGCTCGGCCACGAGGTCTTCGTGCTCACCTTCGGAGACCGCGACTACGCCGACGCAGAGGCCAACGTGATCCGCTCGCCCGGTTTGCCCTGGGGAAAGACCGGCTGGCGCTTCGCACTCAACCACTCCTCTGCAGCACGGATCGTGGCCTCCGCACTCGACGTTGCCCCCGTTCACCATCCCTTCCAGAGCGGGCGGCTTGCGCGCAGAGCGTGTGGCCCGCGCGGAATCCCGATCGTCTACACGAACCACACGCGCTACGACCTGTACTCCGACGTCTATTCATCGTTCGTACCCAAGTCAGTGCGCTACGCGTACCTGCGGTCATCGCTCGCGCGCGCCTACAACGACGCCGCACTCGTGGTCGCGCCATCGAGCGGCATCGTCG
>JAENZW010000169.1 GCA_016841065.1 Actinomycetota bacterium | reverse complement strand
TCACGGGGCAGGCGTCGGCATCGATGAACAGGGTTCTCATGCTGCGACTGTACCGCGTCCGGCGACGGCGTGGCAGCTTTCGGCGTATCGCGGCATGGCGTAAAGTCAGCGCAGCGAACGAAGCACACCCGCCACCAAGGGGCCGAAGAGCAACATGCTGAACGTCATCGTCTTCATCTGCGGCGCCGATCTCATGGGGCTCGAGATCGTTGCCGCGAGAGTGCTTGCCCCGTGGCTCGGCAACTCCATCTTCGTGTGGGGCGCCGTCATCTCGACGGTCATGGTGGCCTTGAGTCTCGGATACGCGCTTGGCGGCCATATCGCCGACAAGTACGGGTCAACGAGAATCCTCGCCCCCGTTATCGCGGCGGCTGGCCTGCTCACGGTCCTCGTACCGCCGATCGCCGAAGCCGTACTCCCCCACGCCGCCGACCTGGGGCCGCGCACCGGTTCGCTCGTGGCTTCGGCACTGATCTTCTTCGCGCCATCGCTCCTGCTGGCCATGGTCTCCCCGCTGGGCGTGCGCCTGGCGGCGGCGTCCGGCATGGAGCGAATCGGCCGTTCCGCCGGCGGGCTGTACTCGGTGTCGACCGCTGGCAGCATCTTCGGCACGCTGGCGACGTCGTTCTGGCTCATCCCGCTGCTGTCGATCGAGCGTCTCATCGTGGGTATCGGGCTCGTGCAGTTCGCCGTCGCGGCGCTTGCCATCCGGCTGCCCCACGCGTACCCCGACCCCGATACCGGCGGCAATGTCGCGGCAGGCAGCGGACCCACTGTCTCGAAGCGACTCGCGCGCGCGCTGACGGTCGTCCTCTTCGGCACGGTCATCGTCGGCACAGCACTCGCGGCCTGGGTACTGCTCGAGGTGGCGCCGCCGCCCGAGACGCTCTCCGGCGACGTGCGCGTCCTTCTCCGGGAAGACACGCAGTACCACCGGATCGTGGTGACCGAGGACGCGAGCGAGCGACGGCTCTTGTTCGACAAGTCGATCCAGTCCGCGATGCCGCTGGACGACCCGTTCCGGAGCGACTACCCGTACCCGAACTACCTCAACCTGGCGCTCGCGCTGAAGCCCGATGCGCAGCGCGTGCTGGCCCTCGGACTCGGCGGCGGAACCGTCCAGAAGCGGATGTGGCGCGACTACCCGCAGATGCAGATAGACACCGTCGAGATCGACCCCGTCGTCGTGGAGGTCGCCGAGAAGTACTTCGAGTTGCCGCGCGACGAGCGCCTTGCGGTCTACGTGCAAGACGGTCGCCGCTTCGTGCAGACGACCGAGGAGCTCTACGACATCATCATCGTGGACACCTATTACGCAGATGCAATCCCCTTCCACCTTACGACACAGGAGTTCTTCCAGGAGGCGAAGGCGCGCCTCAAGCCCGGCGGTGTGATCGCGTACAACGTGATCGGCTCGGTCGAAGGCAGCAAGAGCGAGCTGTTCCGGAGCATGTACAAGACGGCGGCTAGCGTCTTGGACCACGTGTGGGCCTTCCCCGTGGGAATCGGCGAGGACGGCGATCTGAGCCGGTACCGCAACGTCGTCGTTCTGGCCACAGACGCGCGGGTGACCGAAGACGAGATCCTGGCGCGCATCGCCAACCGGGTAGGAGGCAGGGTCAGCATCGACGGCTTCGAGGAGTTCGGCGCCGACCTCTACACCGGCCCGCTGCCGACGGACGACGTGCCGTTGCTCACCGACTCGTACGCACCTGTGGATACGCTTATCCCCATCAACTGAGGAGTCGGCGCGGGGGTCTTCGGCCCGTCTGGCGCTCATCGCTCGTCTCATTGTCGCTTTTTCGCATGCGTATAGTGCGTTGCTTACTCTTGCCTTCCGCTCCGACGGAGTCTAGCGTGGTCTCACGGGTCGGACCGCACTGATCGGAGAAGGTCATGGCAGACATCCAGAAGCGCGTTTCGAGCACGATCGGCGCAACGCCGCTGCTCTACCTCAACCGCGTAACCGACGGACTCGGCGCGCAGGTCGCCCTGAAGCTCGAGTCGCGCAATCCTGGCGGGTCGGTCAAGGACCGCATCGGCCGCTCGATGATCGACGATGCCGAAGAACGCGGCCTCATCTCCCCCGGCACGTCCACGATCGTCGAACCGACGTCTGGCAACACCGGCATCGCGCTGGCGATGATCGGCGCCGAGCGCGGATACCCGGTCATCCTCACGATGCCCGAGAGCATGTCCATCGAACGTCGCCGACTGCTTGCGGCGTTCGGCGCGCAGCTCGTGCTCACGCCGAAAGAGGGCGGCATGCAGGGCTCTGTCGATGCAGCCGCCGAGATCGCCGAATCGACGCCGGGCGGGTTCATCCCCGGCCAGTTCGACAACCCGGCCAACCCCCGCGCCCACTACACGACCACCGGGCCCGAGCTGCTCGAAGCCCTCGCAGGCGCGCCCTTCGGCGCGTTTGTCGCGGGTGTCGGAACGGGCGGGACGGTGACCGGCGTCGGTCGCTTCGCGAAGGAGTACTCTCCCGCAACCCGCGTCGTGGCCGTCGAACCCGCAGAATCGCCGATCATCGCGCAGCGCCTGCGCGGCGAAGAGATCACTCCCGGCCCGCACGGCATCCAGGGCATCGGTGCCAACTTCATCCCGTCGGTGCTGGATCTCACCGTGCTCGACGCCGTGGAACACGTCGACGTCACCGAGTCCATCGCCATGGCCAGGCGCCTTGCTGCCGAAGAGGGTCTGCTCGTTGGGATCTCATCGGGAGCGAATGTCGCGGTCGCACTGCGGCTCGCCGCCCTGCCGGAGTACGAGAACACCACGATAGTCACCGTCGCGCCGTCGACGGGCGAGCGCTATCTGTCCACTCCCCTCTGGGAGGGCATGGGCTAGCATGCGCGTCGCTCAACGACTCGACTACACGCTACGGCTGCTCGCCGGCCTCGCACGCCTACCCGAGGGCTACCGCGTCGCGATCGGCGATCTCGCGCTGGCTCTCGAACTCCCCAAGCGATTCTCGGAACAGCAGATAACGGAGCTTGCGCGCGAGGGCTTCGTATCGTGCCAGCGCGGCGTCGGTGGTGGCTGTCGGCTCGAGCGGTCCGCCGACGAGATCACCGTCGCCGCCGTAGTCCGAGCGCTCGAAGGCGGCGTGCTCGATGTGCCGCGAACGCGTGGCTCCGCGACCGCGGAGATGTGGGGACGTGCGGCGATCGCACTCGAAAGGTCACTCGATGAGGTGACGATCGCAGACCTGGCGCAGCGACAAACCGAGCTGGACGCGCAGGAAGCGCCGATGTACCACATCTAGCGCGAGACGCGGATCGCGGGCATTGCAGCCGGACAGACATCGGTACATATCCCGCAGCCGACACACAGGTCGGGCACTACGATCGGGACGTTCGTGTGTCGCGACTGACCGTGGTAGAAGACGTCGGCCGTGCCTGAGACGATCGCGCCCTTGATCGGGCAGACGCCCTGGCAGCGCATGCAGTGCTTGCCCTTCTGCCACGCGACACACCACGACTTGTCCACGCGCGCACGCTTGCCGAGACCGAGCGCGGACGCCTCCCAGTAGTCCGGCACGTGGATCGCGTCGGTCGGGCAGACCTTGCCGCACAGGTTGCAGTCGAGCGTGCAGTGGCGCGGGCGTTCGGGGAGCATCGGCGTCCACAACCCGGATGGCGTCATCATCGACGTGCTTGGCCGAAGAGC
>JAENZW010000168.1 GCA_016841065.1 Actinomycetota bacterium | reverse complement strand
TATCGCCCCGCAGACTCCGCCTCCCCGGGCGAGTTGCGAGTTGGCGGCGTTGACGATGGCGTCGGCGAACACCCGTGTGATGTCTCCACGCTCGAGTGTGATGAAACGGTCGGGAGCTATGTCTAGCCGGGCGTTCACGCAGCGGACCCTTCTTCGGCGCGAAAGCACTTGGGAACGGTACACAGTGTATCGCCGCTGTCGCTTCGGTACACTGGGTTGAACTGCCACGTCCGAAGATGTTCCGGGAGGAATCGCCCGATGCTCGACGCCAAGTTCGTACGGGAGAATCTCGACACTGTGCGTTCCGCGCTCGAGGCGCGGCGGTGCGACTGGGATGTGGCCGCCTTCATCCGCCTCGATGAAGAACGACGTGAACTCATCCAGAAGGTCGAGACACGGCAGGCTCGGCGCAACGAGGCGTCCAAGCAGATCGGCGGACTCATGAAGGAAGGACGGTCCGCCGAGGCCGAGCAGCTCAAGGACGAGGTCCGGCTGATCAACGAGGAGATTGCCGCGTCGGATGCTCATCTTGCGCAGGTCGATGAGGACGTGCAGCTACTGCTGATGACGATCCCGAACATCCCGGATGCGACAGCGCCGGTCGGTGTCGATGAGTGCGAGAACGTCGAGATTCGCAGGTGGGGGACCCCGCCCACGTTCGACTTCGAGCCCGTCCCCCATTGGGACCTCGGGCCGCAGCTGGGTGCGATCGACTTCGAGCGTGGTGTGAAGCTGGCCAAGTCGCGATTCGTGGTCCTCGGCAAGGACGGGGCCCGGCTCAATCGCGCGCTCATCAACTTCATGCTGGACACGCATGCAGGCCGCGGCTACACCGAGTGGTCTCTGCCGGCGCTCGCGAACGCCGAGACGCTCACCGGCACCGGACAGCTTCCCAAGTTCGAGGAAGACCTGTTCAAGACCGGCGAGGGGCTGTATCTGATCCCTACGGCCGAAGTGCAGCTCACGAACCTGCATCGCGAGGAGATGCTCGAGGCCGATGATCTGCCGCTCCACTACTGCGCGTACACGCCGTGCTTCCGAGAAGAGGCGGGAGCGGCCGGGCGCGACACTCGCGGGATGATCCGGGTGCACCAATTCGACAAGGTCGAGCTCGTGAAGCTGACCACGCCGGAGACGTCGACAGAGGCGCTCGAGGGCATGGTCACCGATGCCGAATACATCCTCCAGCAGCTGGGCCTCGCGTACCGTACGGTCGCGCTGTGTACCGGCGACATGGGTTTCTCGGCAGCCAAGACGTACGACATCGAGGTGTGGTTGCCGTCCTACGACAACTACAAGGAGATCTCGTCGTGCAGCAACTGCACGGACTTCCAGGCGCGGCGGGCGTCGATCAAGTACCGCTCGCCGGGGGAGTTCAAGGGCAGCCGCTTCGTGCACACGCTCAACGGCTCGGGGCTTGCGGTCGGCCGCACGCTCGTCGCCGTTCTCGAGAACTACCAGCGCGCCGACGGCAGCGTCGTCGTGCCGGACGTGCTGCGGCCGTACATGGGCGGCCAGGAGGTCATCGTCGGCTAGGCTTGGGTCTGGAGGAAAGGGGAAGTACATGCCGAAGAGACACGCGTTCCTTGTCGCTCTCGCTCTCGCGCTGATGCTCGCACTGGTGGTTGGCTGCGGCAGTTCGGAATCGAGCTCGAAGTCCGACTCCGGAGACGGTGCTGCGGAGGAGCCGGGTCATATCTACGAGACGATGCCGCTCGACGCCAACGCTGAGGCGACACTCGCGCACATGCCCGATACGGTGGCGGAGTACGTGGAGTCCTTCTCCACCCGCGATGACGCGGTCGAGGGCGAGACCTACCTCGACGTCACCGGTATCGGGCCGAGCTTCATCGGCTACGAGGTCGTGGTCTGGGAGCCGAAGGGCGACGGATCCACGAACGTCGACTACGTGGAGCTGCCCTACATCAACGGTCACATCGCAGAGTCGTTGGGCAATCCGGAGAGCGTGCAGAGCAGCGAACCGAGGATCGAGTGGTTCGATCAGCTGAACACGCGTGAGATGCCGGCGTCGCCGAGCGAGGGCGAGCAGGCTGCTGTCGATGCCGCACGGGAGTTTCTCGCGCAGTACTTCGACGATGCGGCTGACATGCAGTACGGCATCAAGCGGTATCTGTTCCTGTACGCCAAAGACGGTCAGGGTGTCGTCATCGGGCAGACCCTCGACGGCGAACTGTCCGCGAATGGCTCGCCGGTGAGGGTGGCCGAGTAGCGGCACGTCCGATTTGCCAGCGCCTCTTCGGCGTGGCGCATGCGCACGGTGCGGCGGGTTCGGGAACAGTCTAGGTGACGTACGCCCAGGGACACGCGAAGGAGCCGCATGGAAGCCAACGCACCGACCATCCTCGTCGTCTTTGGGGCGACGGGCGATCTCATGGGCCGCAAGATCGTGCCGTCGCTTTTCTACCTCCAGGGCAAGGACGCTCTTCCCGAGCGTTTCAGGGTCGTGGGTTTCTCTCGGCGGGACTGGGATGACGAGCGGCTGAGGTCCCACGTCCGCGAACTCGTGACGGAGCGCTTCCCTGCAGCCGACGCCGACGACATCGGGCGGTTCTCCGAGCTGTTCTGCTATCAGTCCGGTACATTCACGGAAGATAGCGGCTACGAGGGGCTTGCCGGCCTGCTTGAGAGCATCGACGCCGAGTGGGGGATGTGCACGAACAAGCTCTTCTACCTTGCGGTGCCCCCCGAGTACTACCGCACCATCTTCGAGCGCCTCGCGGCCAGTGGCCTCACACAAGGCTGCTCAGATGTGACCGGTTGGACTCGGGTGCTCGTCGAGAAGCCGTTCGGCGACGACGTCGAGACCGCGCGGGGCCTCGACGAGCTCCTCGGCTCGCTCTTTGCCGAAGAGCAGATCTACCGGATCGATCACTACCTCGCGAAGGAGATGCTTCAGGGCATCGTGGACTTCCGGTTTGCGAACAACCTGTTCGAGACGTCGTGGGATCGCACCGCGATCGAGAGGATCGACGTTCGTCTGCATGAGACGCTCGGCGTGGAGAAGCGCGGCTGGTTCTACGAGAACGTCGGCGCGCTTCGGGATGTCGGCCAGAACCACCTGCTGCAGATGCTCGCGCTCGTGACGATGGAGCAGCCAGCGGGCCGTGGAGCTGCTGCTATTCGGCAGGCACGGGCCGAAGCGGTGCGACAGATCCTGAGACCGATGGGCCGCGAGGATGTCGCTCGAAACACGTATCGCGCGCAATACGCGGGCTATCGCCAGATCGAGGGTGTCGACCCCGACTCCGAGATCGAAACGTACTTCAAGGTGCGCACGATTCTGCGCGGACAACGATGGGCGGGCGTGCCCGTCACCATCGAGTCCGGGAAGCGCATCGGCGCGGTCTGCAAGGAGATCGTCGTCACGCTCAAACACCCGCACCCGTGCCTGTGTGACGCCGGGAAACACTACCAGAACCGGGTGCGTTTCATGCTGGAGCCCGCAGATTCGATCGAGATCGAGTTCTGGGCGAAGAAGCCGGGCTTCGACAATGAGACCGAGAAGCGCCAGTTCACCTTCTTCCTCTATGAGAAGGAGGAGAAGGCGCAGTACGTCGAGGAGTACGCGCGCCTCCTGCTCGACGGGATTCGTGGGGATCAGACGCTGTTCGTCTCCACCGAAGAGGTTCGCGCGATGTGGGAGTTCATCGACCCAATCGTCGATGCGTGGCGCCAGGGCGCGGGCGCGCTCGATGCGTACGAACCGGATAGCGAAGATGCGC
>JAENZW010000167.1 GCA_016841065.1 Actinomycetota bacterium | reverse complement strand
TTGTAGATTGGGGTGCGAGATGGCGAACAGATCGACCGCCGGCTCCATCGACGAGTACATCGCCGAGTTCCCCGCAGAGGCGCGGGTCGTGCTTGAAGAGCTGCGGGCGCTGATCCGCGAGCTGGCGCCCGATGCGAACGAGACGATCAGCTACGCGATCCCCACGTTCGACATGAACGGGAAGCACCTGGTGCACTTCGCGGCGTTCGCCAAGCACATCGGCCTCTACCCGACAGGCAGCGGGATCGACGCCTTCAAGGAGGAACTCGCGCCCTACAAGAGCGGGAGGGGTTCGGTGCAGTTCCCGCTCGACCAGCCGATGCCGATGGACCTGATCCGCCGCATCGTCGAGCATCGGATCGACGAGAGCGCCCGAAAGGCCGCTGAATGAGTGAGCGGCCGAAGACGGTGCGCTTCCTCAGGTGGGTCGGCGTCGCGCTGCTCGTGGCCGTCTTCGGTGTGTATCTCGGCCTGCCGTTCGTGATGGGCGTCGTTGCGATCGTCCCGGGCGGAGGCACAGTTGGCACCGCGCCGGTCGGGGCGCAGAGCGTGACGCTCGAGACCGACGACGGCGTGACGCTCGACGCGTGGTACGCGCCGCCCGCGGCCGGTACGGCGATCGTGCTGGTCCACGGGGCGGGAAGCTCGCGGGAGGGCGTGCGCAGGTACTTCGAGTTCTTGGTGAATCACGGCTTCGGCGTGCTCGCCCTGGACTTGCGTGGTCACGGCACGAGCGGCGGCAAGACGAACCGCCTCGGGTGGGAGAGCACGCACGACGTCGCGGCGGCCGTCGAGTTCCTTCATGGGCGCGACGAGGTCAAGCGGATCGGTGCGCTCGGGCTGTCCATGGGCGGCGAAGTGCTTCTGGGTGCGTCGGGCGATCTGCCGGACATCCAGGCGATAGTCGCCGAAGGCGCGACCCGAAGGACCGTCGACGACATCATGGCGATGCCGTCGGAGCGCTCGCTGGTGCGCAACTTCACGGCGCGGGTGATGCTCGGCACAGTCGGGCTGTTCCGCGACGAGGACGAGGCGCGTCCGCTGCTCGAATCGATGCGCGCCTCGGGTGCGACCCGATTCCTCCTGATCCCCGCTCGTGCCGAGCCGCTCGAGATCACAGCGAACGAGCTGTACGCATCCGAGCTCGGCGAGCGAGCGACACTCTGGATTGCCGAAGAAGGCGGGCACACGGGGGCGCTGAGCGCCTACCCCGACGAGTACGTCGGCCGCGTCGTCAGCTTCTTCAACATGCAGCTTGGGGAGTAGCGAGCGGGGAGTGTGGCGGGTCCGCGAGGGGCGGGGCTTCGCCGCCGTCTACCGCACTGCCACGCCCAGGTAGTAGGGCCAGACGATGAGCCCGAGCACGGCGGTCCAGAAGCTCAGCTCCGCGTACGCGATTGTGAACATCCAGCCGATGAACCAGATGATGCCCATGCCTGTGTCGACTTTGACCTTCTCCGTATTCGCCACCGAGGTGACCCCCTTCGCTTCGGCATCGGTTGCCGATCTGGACCGGGGCCGACGCCGCGCCGCCCCGACAGTGAGCATACTCTGATAGGCTTCCAGCCGACTCCCGTCAGCGCTACTCTGAACGTCGGCACCTCGCCCGCAACCGACTCGACGCACAAGGAGAACGATGTCCGGCAACTTCTGCTGCAACTGCGGTTCGCAACTTCCGCCAGACGCAGGCTTCTGCGCCGGATGTGGTCAGCCGGTCTCGGCGATTCCGGTCCCACAAGACCCCGCCGCGCAGCCCGCGCCCACGACGCGCCTGAATCGCTGGTACCCCATCGTCGCGGTCCTGGTGGTCCTTGCGCTCGCCGCGGGCGGGGCCGCCTGGTACTTCTTGCGAGACAAGCCGGGCATCAACTCGATAGCCGAGTATCGACGCACCTTCGAGGAGCGAGGCTGGAGCACCTTCGACGACGATTCGGACGCCTTCATCGCCAAGTCCACCTACGACCTTGAGGACCATGGCTTCGCGCAGGTCATCGAGTACCGGGACGAAGAAGCCGCCTCCACCGCGCAGGACGAGCGCCGGGAACTGCTCGCTGAGATGCCGGGCTTCGAGGAGCGCACCACCGACTCGGCGAGGGTCTTCGCCACCTCATCCGCTGCCGTTGGCGCCGAGGCGGACCCGGTCGGCAGCGTAGAGATCGTCTTCGGCAAGTATCGGTTCGAGGCTTCCGGCAATCGGATGGACATCGATGACCTGGTGGAGAAGCTCGGATACCTGGAAGATGGCTACCGCCCGTCGGGCCCCATCGCCGACTTCCGCGCGGAGGTTGAGCGTGCGGACATCGCCGCCTCGCACGACGGGGGCTACCGCGAGCGCTCGGCGTTTGAGAAGAGCGGCCTCAACACGGAGTACTGGACGTGCCACACGCTGGAAGATGCGAAGGCGGGTCTGGACGAAGTCATCGAGCGCCTCGAGGCCGGTGGACAGGAATACAAGTTTGACGATCGCGGAGACGTGACCACCCTGTGGTTCGTCATGGACTGGACCGATCCCGAGGGCGTGACAGCGCCCTATTACGCCAGTCGGGTGTACGACGGCAAGGCCATGATGGCGATTTCGGCCCCCCTCGAGTTCCGACAAGAGATCGAGGACCTCATGGAGGAACTCGGATACTGACCAGTCGACGGGGCGTCGCAATGCGCACGGTGTCAGGTAGACTCAAGCTGAGAAGCGCGCGGGGGCGCGCCTCAGCGGAAGCGCAAGCACGTTGCGGTCCGTAGGAATCGAACGATAGGAAGAAGCTTCGACTTCGGGGGGAGGCCGAGACATGGTGCCCGAAGCAGGATGGACCATCCGTACACAGTGGGGGGTGTACGCTGCTATCGTGGCCGTCGCGCTCGTCTTGGCGACGCTTCCCGCCACCGAACCCTACTTCGCCTGGTTCTTCGGAGAGCTCAACCCTGTGTTCGCCGTCCTGGTTGCGGGAGCACTCGGAGCCGTCTCCCTGGGCGCGCTGAGGCGTCTCGATGGATTCGAGATCCTCAGGCGCGGCTCGACGATGCGCGGCATGGCTGTCGGTGCCGCCTTCGCAACCGTCCTGGGCGTAGCCATCGTGATCGCGGACATCGTCTTCCGGTATCCGGAAGACATTAACGCCCCGATGCCCCAGGCCCTGGCCTTCTATCCAAGCATAGGCCTGGTGGCAGAGATCGTCTTTCACATCCTGCCGCTCACGATCACGCTCCTATTACTCCTGCCGTTGCGCGATCGCCTCGGAACGAATCGTGCGATGTGGATTGCCATCATCTTGGTCGCGGTGGCAGAACCCACCTTCCAGGTGTTCTTCGGGGGTGAGACGCCTGCGCTGGCCGTGTACACGTGGGTGCACGTCTTCGCGATCGCCTTTCTCCAGCTCTATGTCTTCCGTCGCTATGATTTCGTCTCGATGTATTCACTGCGGCTCGTCTACTACATGTATTGGCACTTGGTGTGGGGTGCCCTTCGACTCAAGCTGCTGTTCTAGGATGTGCTTCGGGGAGGGATCGTCTTGGGGGAGACAAACCAATCGTTCAGGTTGATTGCATTCGTACTGATAGTCGTGGGCACTCTCGGCCTACTTGCGAACGAGTTCATTGCCGACTGGGGCAGGGCTGCCACTCTCGCGTCAGCGGCCCTGAACTTCGTCGGACTCGTCGGCCTTGGGTACTCGCTCATGCGCAGTCGCAAGCGGTCGGGAACCTGATAACGTCTTCCGCCGCCGCTGTGACCGGCTGACCGCAGTTGGGGCAGAACCCTGCGTGCCGTGCTAGCCCGCGGTCCGTCCTGCTCTCGGCCATCGTCGGGTAGAATCAACTGCGTGCACCAG
>JAENZW010000166.1 GCA_016841065.1 Actinomycetota bacterium | reverse complement strand
GGAGGCGGTGCTGGCGACCGCGCAGACGACCAGCACTCCGTCGTAATGTACGGGCTCACCACGACCGGCGTTCCCGGTGCCATCGCATACGTCGTGGTCACGCTTTGGGCGCTCGGCTACGGCGCGAGGACGACTCTCTCGCTGCTCAGACGAGAGCCTCTCTCCGGCAAGGCAGTGCACTTCGTTGCTTGGTTCGCGGCGGCGTGCGCACTCCAGGTGGCGCTCCTGGTCGCCACGGTGAGCACGCCGATTACCATGTATGCATTCCTGAGCATCGCGCTCATCGCCCGGCCCGGCGGCAGATCGCACGACATCACCGGCGCGACCGCTACTCGCGCAGCCGTTGCGGGAGTGTCCCTCGCGGTCGGAGCACTCCTTGTCATCGCAATCGTCCGACCGCTGAGCGCAGAGCTCGCGCTGGCCCGCACGCTTCGCGATAGCGACTACGAGCGGGCTCGCACCGCCGCTGAGTCGGTCCGCTGGAACATGGACGTCCAGAAGGCGTATTTCCACATACGGGTCTTGCAGATGGAGACCGTATTCTCTGCAGGACCAGAGGCCGCCCGGGGCGCCGTGACCGGACTCGCCGCAGAGCTGAGCGAAGCCGGTGCCGGGCAGCCGCGGGAGTACTACTACCCTTCGGTACGCGCTCAGATCTTCGCCGAAGCGAGTGGGCGATTCGGCGATGCCGGGTACGCCGAAGCGGCGATAGATGCTGCCGACGACGCCCTGGCGATCATGCCAGCGAGTATCCCGACGCGCGTGCATAAAGCGCTCGCGCTGAGCGACCTTGAACGATGGCGTGACATGGCGCAAGCGCTCGAGGGGTACTGGGAGAACGAGCTATCCTCGTCCTATCCCGGAATCCTCTACGCGCAGGCGCTCGCTCTCTCCGGCGACGTGGACGCCTCGGACGCCGTCTTCGGCAGGCTCGAAGCGACGTTCCCGGGAGACGCGTCCATCCAGGACGCACGTCAGCAGACGGCTGAGCTTCTCAAGAGGTAGCAGCGCTCCGGACACACCCGCCGCAGACGTTCTCACTCGAAGAGGCGCAAAACCTACTGTGTGATCTTCGTGCCCCCGTGGCACAGCTCGCAGAAGTCCCGCCCCGCGACGTACGCTCGCTGCCCGTGGCATCCGTCACACGCGTCTCCGGAAGCCGCTTTGGTGTGCCCCTGTGCGAAGTAGCGCACTGGATGGCCCGGGAAGAACGCGTGGCACTTGGTGCACGGCCTACGCTCGGGCGTGTGACACCTGCCGCACTTCGCGCCGTTGGTGTACCAGATATCCTCGACTCCCTGCCTCGCGTGGCCCCACCACATGAACAGTTCCGTGTGCGGCATTCGCTGACCGCCGTGGCATGGGTCGCACTGCGTCTCCTGCTTGTGACAGGCGCCGCAGTCGGGGGTGGGCACCAGTGAGCGGCCGACCATCGTGGCAGGATTCGTCCGCGACCTCCCTGCAGCGCTCGTATCCTTGGTGTGACACAGGTCGCACGCAGTGGATTGGTTTCGCCCGTCATGACAGCGTAGGCAGGGCGTCATCCCGGTCGTAAGCGTGGTTATCACGCCCAGCGACGAGTCGTGACAGTCGAGGCACTTCGCGCCCGCCTCCGCCGGGTGTTCGTGCGCCATGCGGATGCCCCTGTCCTCGTCCTCGGTCACCCGCGAGAGGACCGACCTGTGGCAGTTGAGGCACCCCGAACTCATGACATAGCCATACGGAGCCAGCCGCTTCTGTGTGGCGTACCCCAGCGCGACGTGCAGCAGCCGCTCGGGAACCTCGATGGTCACATTCCCGAGAAGCCCAGATCCTTCATGGCACCGAACGCAGGCTGTATCGAGGTGGGGATCCGTGCCCCCGGACTCGACCACCTGGATGTGTGGGTTGGCCTCGTGACACGCCATGCAGACCGCCGAAGACGCGCTCGTGATGCCTACTGCAAGCACTACCACGATGGCGACCAGCAACGAGCCGCCCCACCACAGCAACTTGTTCCGCGGCTCCTCGGGCGGCAGCACGACAACAGGCCGCGGCGCCGGTTCCGGGACGGCATCGCTCTCACCGGACTCGCCCTCCTCCGAGCTCTCGCCGCCGCTCAAGGCGAGAATGGCCATGTAGAGCTCAAGCTCCTCGTCATCCCGACGGTCATCCTTCCGTGAGAAACGGTTGACTAGCAAGACGATCAGCGCCGTCAGGAGCAGGATGATGACGACGACGATCGCGGCAAGCACGAACGCGGCGCGCAGATTCGCGTTCGGGTGACGCAAGACGTTGACGAGCTGCTCGCGGAAATAGTCGAGGCGATCCGGCTGGAGAGAAGGCTCCATCAGTCACCCCTCCCCGGCGAAGGGATGTTTCCGACCGCGCCACCGGGATGTACATGCTTCACGTGGCAGGTACTGCAGTCCGATTCGGCATGACAGCGCAGGCAGGACGCGTCGCCGTCCTTGTTCACGGTAGACGAATGAGACTGCACGAAGGTCCTCGGATGCGGCATGTCGGTCAGATGGCAGCTGTAGCAGAAGGAGTTGTCGTGGCAGGCCAGGCACTCCGCGTCGTCACGCTGAGATATCTCGGCGTGATCGAGGATGAAGTTCTGGGCATGCGGGACACCAGGACCGTGACACTTGCCGCACTTCGCCTCGGTGTGGCACACGCTGCACGAGCCCATCTGTCCCATGCCATGCGTCTGCTGCCAGGTAGGTCCGTGAGTCACGGCGAACTCCGGCCTCGACGATCGCTCGATCTCGACCTTGCCGGTATGACAGGTCTCACACTCGAGCGAGATGTTCTGGACGCGGTGACACGACGTGCAGTCGTTCATAGATGCGATCCTCGACCACGAGGTCGCCGCCGCGTGACCGACCTCCGAGTGGCAGTCCACGCAGGCTCTCCCCGCCGAGCAGCTCTCGTGGATGATGCGTAGACCCCTGACCTCGAGGGTCTTGTCCATGACATCCGCATGACATGCCAGACAGCGGTCGTCCTTCACGGCCGTCACGTCGGTCGCGGTGGGGTCGAGAAACCGCACCCACATCCCGTAGGTCTCGTAGAAGCCGAACTTCGTACGAGAGAGCACGTGATCACTCGCAACATGGCAGTCAACACATGTCGTTCCCGCAGAAGCGTGGACGGTCGATGACGTCTGCTCCTCGAACCCGGACACCTTGAAGTGGCAACCGGCGCAGCCCGGGAGCGCGACCGTGGTGTACGCGACGGCGATCACACAGACGAGCAACGCAAACGCCAGCGCGAGACCGAGGTTCCGCGCAAAGTGCGAATCCGTTCGCTGTACTTCCTCTTCCACGAACGCCTCTCGATCCCCTGCACTAGGCAGACAGTGCTGCGCCGATTCTAGCCCGAATGGGACTCACCTCATAGGAAGGGACCGACCCATTGCGGGCCGGCCCCCTCACTGTGAACCCTGCTGTCAGAACAGCACGGGCTTGATGCAAGATCTAGTAGCCGAAGCCAACACCACTGGTGGCGCTGCCCTTGTGGCACTTGATGCAGACGCCGTCGATGATCGACGAGCCTGCAGCGTCAGCCGTCGAGGTCGCGCTACCGGAGTACTGGTTGTACGGACCGACAGCCGTGCGGGTGTCGCCAGCGAACGCGCCAGCGGTCAGCCAGACGGCCGGACGGGTGGTACCGTCAGCGCCTACAGCAGCGTCGACGACACCGTTGATCGAGTGCGGGAACGCAGCCTTGCCGCCGTTGTTGTCATCGGCGAGATCGTGGCACGAGTTGCAGTAGCTAACCGGTGCGTAGGCGATCGTCAGGCCGGTCTTGTTGCTCGAGAAGTCGGTACCGTTGGCATTCCAGTCCGTGGTCGCAGCGGC
>JAENZW010000165.1 GCA_016841065.1 Actinomycetota bacterium | reverse complement strand
GTGCGACTGGCCGCGGTCTGACTCGCTCTCCCAGCGCACGGTGTCGCCGGCGGCGCGCAGGATGTCCACGCTGCCGTCGGTCGAGCCGCCGTCCATCACGATGTGCTCGATGTTGCGGTAGGTCTGGCATGCGACCGAGCGCAGGTTGTCCGGCAACCACGCGGCCTGGTTGAACGATGGCGTGAGGATGGATACGAGCGGCATATCGGTCCCGCCGCGGTCGGGACTCTCTTGCGTGCCACTCACCGGTACTCCTCGGGCCACGCGCTCTTGCGCTGCAGTGCCTGCCGGCGAAGGAGGCCGCGCTTCATCGATGGTGAGGCATCGAACGCAAACGGTCCGCGAATTCGGGGGACGAGCAGCGCTCCCGCGAGCCGTTGCCGCTTGTAGTACGACGTTCTGGTCGACTCCCACTCGGGGTCGAGACGCATCTCGTACATCCCTGAGAGTCTGTCGAGGTTCTCTCGATACGTGTCCTTGATGGTGCTGGACTTGCGAGCACGCTGATGACGATCGATTGCGATGAAGCGGTTCAGTCGCGCGAAGCGCTTGCCGTCAGTCATCAGGCGCAGCCACAGCTCGTAGTCCATGGCGAAGTGGAACGTCTCGTCGAGCATGGGTTCGGAAAGGGCCGAACGCCTGATAAACGCGGTGGGTTGGCAGATGAAATCGACCGCCCGCAGCAGGTCGGCGTCGAATCTGTGCGCCGTGAGAACCTGGATGGCCGTTCCGTCTTCGGCAAGCTGCAGCGCGTGCCCGTAGACCACGTCAAGCGCAGGGTCGACCTCGAACAATTCGACGACGCGCTCGACGACCTGGCAGTCGAAGTACGCGTCATCGGAGTTCAACCAGCCAATGATCTCGCCCGATGAGGCCGCGAAGGCCTTGTTGATGGCGTGGGCCTGCCCGCGGTCCGGCTCGCTCCGCCAGCGGACCCTCTCACCCGCTTGCTCGAGGATCTCGACGCTACCGTCCGTCGACCCGCCGTCCATCACGACGTGCTCGATGTTGGCGTAGGTCTGGCACGCGACCGAGTGCAGGTTTGCCGGCAACCATGCCGCCTGCTCGAACGAGGGCGTGAGGATGGATACCAGCGGTTTCTTGGAGATGGGACACACTCCTTCATGGCATGCGCGTCGCTATAGTATCGTGGGTACGCCCAACGGTAGCAAAGCCCCGTTCGTCCCGCACCCTCGTCACGAGGTGCGCAGCCACCACCGAGCGCTTCTTCGGCAGGCGAGACCGGCGGGATGTGCCGACGCAGGAGTCCGATGAGCTCTCCACGCATGATACCGTCGTCTTTCCGCAGCCTTGCGCGGCGCTTCTTGCCGAAGAAGGTCGTCGACGCGTTGCGCGACGCTCTCATGCGGGTGAACAACCAGCAGAGCATGGTGTCGCGCGAGCGCTGGTACGTGCCGTGGTTCCGCCGCCGCGTGCTGCGACGTCGCCCTGTCCTGTACCACTTCGAGATCCACATTACCGACCACTGCAACCTCAACTGCAAAGGGTGCGCACACTTCTCGAACCTGTGTCCACCGACCCTCGCCGACCTTGGCGAGTTCGAGTCGGACATGCGCGCGATGGCCGGCCTCTTCTCGCGCGTCGAGCAGATATACCTTCTCGGCGGCGAGCCGCTACTGCACCCGGACGTCGCCGACTTCGTGCGAGTGTCGCGTGAGATCTTCCCGGACACGCGCATCTACCTGATGACGAACGGGACGCTCGTCACGAAGATGGGCGAGGAGTTCTGGGCTGCGATGGCCGAGACGAACACGATCCTGCTCGCGGACAACTACCCGATCGGTCTTCCGGTCGAGGAGATCGACCGGCTCGGCCGGGTGCATGGGGTCGTTGTCGAATGGACCGAAGAGCGGGAGCAGTTCTTCAAGATCCCCATCGACCCGGCGGGAGGTCACGACGCTCGCGAATCGTTCCGGGGTTGTCAGGGCTTCAACAACTGCCCGATCGTGCGCAACGGCAAGCTGTACCCGTGTGCCTTCGCAGCGTTCGCCGATGTCTTCAAACAGCGCTTCGACCTGCCGGGGCTCCAGGTCTCGGACGCCGACTACGTCGACATCCACGCCGAGCATGACCCCGAACGGATCATGCGCTTTCTCACGCACGCGATCCCGTGGTGCTCGAACTGCGACATGCGTTCCCGTTCGTACTATGAATGGGGTCGCTCGCAGCGTGCGCTCGAGGAGTGGACGAACGTCCGCTAGCGGTCGTTTTGGCCGCGGTCAACGCGCAGCTCGTCGTACCAGCACCGGTACGCGTCAACCTGCCGCTCGAGCGTGAACTGCTCGCGCACTCTCGCGAGTGCGGCCTCGGCGAGAGCGTGCCGAAGGTCCGCATCCCCGAGCAAGCGCTCGATGGCGGCGGCCATCGCGGGCGCCTCACCTGCGGGCACGAGCAGTCCCGTCTTGCCGTCGGTCACGATCTCCGGAATCCCGCCGACATCGTTTGCGACGATCGCCGTTCCGCACGCCGCGGCCTCGAGCACCGCCAACGGGAGGTTGTCTGCTCGTGATGAGTGCACGTAGACGTCTGCCGCGCGGTAGTAGCGGGCGACGTCTTCGACGTCCGAGACGTACGGCACCGCGCGTATCTCGACCGGCGACGTCTCGGGCGAAGCGGAGGTCCCGAGCGCAACGACGAGGATATCGCGCTTGACCTGCGACGGGAGCAGGGGGAGCGCTGCGAGGAACGTCGCGAAGTCCTTGAAGGGGTTCGTCTCGAGATGCTGTCCCGCGACGAGCACTATCGGTCGATCGCTCGGCAGATCGAGCGCGTGCCGTGCTTCTTCCGGGTCGCCCGGCTGGAACACGGACGTGTCGATGCCGTTCGGGACGAGGCGGACGTCGTTGTCGTCGCCCGGAATACCGCTCTCCTCTGCCATCCGCAGCAACCATCGCGAGGGGACAGCCAGCCCGACGCCGCTCCGTCGCACGACGTCGCGCTTCAGCGCGCGGTTCTCCGCGCTCGCGTCGCCCCTGATTGGGACATACATCCCGAGGTCCGGGCAGTCGCCACATCCCGTCCGCCAGCGCTCGCAGCCGAAGGGATGCGCGCAGTGACCGGTGAGCAACCACGTGTCGTGTAGCGTGACGATCGCCGGTGTACGAGCCGTGAGCTGGGGCAACAGCCGCAGGTCGAAGTAGTAGCCGTGCAGGTTGTGGAGGTGCAGGACGTCAGAAGGCGACGGCGGGAGGTCGAGCAGGCCGCGGGTCGCCGGGAAGTCCATGTCTTCAAGGCCTGCGAAGATGCGCCGATAGCGAGCGGGCGCGCTTGTGGCGAGGAACGCCCGGGAGAGCGCGCGCCGAAGACGTCCGGGATCCGGTCGTTCGCCCTCGATAGCTGCGGCCGTGAGCGCGAACGCGCGCGACCACGTTCCGCGCCGCGCCTCGTTGTCGATGCGCAGGATGCGATCGTCATCACCCGAGCGGTACCCCACCGCCATCCAGGAATCGAGACCGCTGGCGAGGTATGCGTCGTGCAGGTCTCGCATGACGCGTGCAGCTCCGCCGCCGGCGTCATGCGTGTTGACCTGGAGGACGCTGGGGACGTCTGGAGTTCGCTCGCTCATGCGCCTGCAGCCTCCGCGATCGCACGCTCCGCGACCGAAGCCATGTCCGACCACTCGAAGCGGGACGCCCATGCGAGGCCCGTTTCGACGAGTCCCGCTCGACGCTCGGGCTCGAGGACGACCTCCATGGCGCGAGCCATCGCGGCAGGGTCGTCCTCGCCCACGAAGATGGCGGCGTCGCCGACCGCTTCGACGATGGCCGAGTTGCGACAGGTGACGACAGGACACCCGCAGGCCATTGCCTCCAGGGCTACACGGACGAAACCCTC
>JAENZW010000164.1 GCA_016841065.1 Actinomycetota bacterium | reverse complement strand
CCCTCTGGGGCTCGTGTTGGGTCGCTCGCCGCGTGCCGACGCCGTGGCTGCACCGCTCATCTTCCTGTCCTACCCCGTGCCGAAGGTCGTCTTCCTGCCGATCCTGCTTGCACTCCTCGGACTGGGCGACCTGTCCAAGATCGTGCTCATCACCCTCATCGTGTTCTTCCAGATTCTCGTGACGGCGCGTGACGCCGCGCGGGGGATACCGCCCGCATCCGTGTTGTCGGTGCGCTCGCTCGGCGCAGGCCGCATGCAGGTATTTCGGCACGTCGTCATCCCCGCCGCACTGCCTGATATCTTCACCGCGCTGCGGATCGGGACCGGCACCGCAGTGGCCGTCCTCTTCCTGGCCGAGTCCATCGCCGGCAACAACGGTCTCGGCTACTACATCGTCGATGCGTGGGGACGCATCGACTACGCAGCGATGTACGCGGGAATCGTCACGATGGCGCTGCTCGGAGTGCTGCTCTACGAGGCGCTCGAGGTGACCGAAGCCCGCGCGTGCCGCTGGAAACGCGTCGGCGGCCAATAGCGGTGGCGCGCGTGAGTGCGCGTCGCACCCCGCGCTTTCGGGCATGAACCCTGCGTGTACGCGGCTCCGGGCGCAGGCAGGGGGAACGATGTTCCGCGACAGGCAGGAAGCCGGACGCATGCTCGCCGAAGAACTGGCGCGCTACGCGGGCCAGGATGACATCGTCGTCTTCGGCATACCGCGCGGAGGCGTCATCGTTGCCGACCAGGTCGCGACGCGACTGGACCTGCCGCTCGACGTCGTCGTGACCAGCAAGGTCGGCGCTCCGACCAACTCCGAATACGCGATCGGTGCTGTTGATCCGGACGGCCAGGTCATCGTGAACGAAGAGGCAGGATACTCTGTCGCGGAGGTCGAGCATCTGGGGCGGACGGTGCGCGAGAAGATCGGGCGACGCATCGACCTGTATCGTGGTGGTCTGCTGGGCGTCGACGTGGAGGGTGCTGTCGCTATCGTCGTTGACGATGGCATAGCAACGGGCCTGACCGCGCGTGCCGCCGTCAGCTACCTGCGGCGCCACGGTGCGAGCCACATCGTGGTCGCGGCACCGGTGATAGCTGCGGATACCGCCACTTTGATGCGCACCGAGGCAGACGAGGTCATCGCCATCGAGACACCGAGCGTCTTCTATGCCGTCGGACAGTTCTACCGACACTTCGAGCAGACGAGTGACGACGAAGTGCTCGAGGCGCTCGGCGAGGACGACGAGGACGAAGACTAGGCGCACGGACCCCTCTCGGCGACCACCCGCTATCATGGGGGATGACTTCCGCGACCCCGGTTCAGGGAGATCCACATGACCGAAGACGATCAGATTCCCGGCGCGCCGCAGCAGTTCCCGCCACCCCCGCCACCCCCGCCGGGGCAGCCGCCGGTGCCCGCGCAGCCGTATCAACCAGCGTACGCGCCACAGCCTGCCCCCGCACAGCCCGCTCCGCTCCCGGTTTCGCCGAAGAAGAGCCGAAAGGGCCTGGTGATTGGCATCATCCTCGCGGTGATCCTGGTCGTCGGCGCCGCCGCATTCTTGTACGTGAAGTCGCAGTCCGATCGCAAAGCCACGGTCGATGAGTTCATGCAGGAGGCGGAGTCGGTCTTCGCTGGTGTGACAGCCGACCTCGACGATCTCGACGCGCTCTGGCTGGAAGTCGACAGCGCCAACGACGGGGACTACCCGGCAACGATGACGGCTTTCGAGAGTTCGGCGACACCGATCGTTGACGGTGCCATCAAGGACCTCGAGGGCCTTGAGGACTCCCTCGGCGACTTGCCCGACTCGCCACTGAAGGAGGCGCTCTCGGACACGCTCGAGGAGATGCAGCTAGCGCTTGAGGCGATGCAGCGAATGATCGCGACTGTCTCTGGGGACGCACCGTTCCTGCAGGCGGTGGACGATTCGAGTGCTCTGGCGGGTGAGGCGAGCAAGCTGCTGGGCGACGCGATCGACAAGTCGAATGTGGACGACTACGAAGGCGCGAGGGCCGACGCGAAGAGTGCCACGAGCCGCTACAGGGACGCTCTGGCGAAGCTCGAGGCTGTCGCAGACACCTACCCGGACAGGGAGACGGAAAAGCTGATCGCGATCATGCAGCTGAACCTGGAGCAGGCGGACGCAGCGTCGAAGGCGATCGACTACGCCGACAAGGGCAACTTCTCCAAGTACGACGAGATGGTCGATCGCTACGTTGCGCTCAACGACGAGATCGACGCGGCGGAGTTCCCTGCCTGGATCGACGATCCGACGCTGCTGCTTGCGGACTTCCAGGGTGCCTACGATGAGTTCACGGCGCACGCCGACAAGGGTGCGGAGGCCCTCACCCGCGCTGAGGAACGCTACGACTCCGGCCAGTACTAAGCCTTGTCGAAGAGAATCGTCGAAACGTAACCGATTCTCCGTGCCACGCGTTGTAGGTGGTGGAGCTGGCGGGTTCGTAGTCCCGCAGCGAAAGGGGCAAGGGATGATCGGTAAGGCAGTAGCGCGAGCTATGACGATGATCATGCTGGTCGTACTACTCACCATGGGTCTGGTGGCCGTCGCGGCCGCCGGCCACGGTCCAGCACCACGTTCGCACGATGGAGTCTCAGACGGCAGTGGACTTGAGGCACCGTTCGGCCTGAGCGGTGGCGTCGGTCCGGCGCCGAACGCAGGTGACGGCATCCCCGACGGCAGCGGGTTCTAGGTACTGCCACGGCTGACGTGATTGTCGGCCGTTGCAGGAAACGAGAAGGCCGGGCGCCCATGGCGTCCGGCCTCTTTCTGTGTGGTGCCCCCGGCAGGATTCGAACCTGCGACACCAGGTTTAGGAAACCTGTGCTCTATCCCCTGAGCTACGGAGGCGAAATGCTGGAATCTCGGTCGAGAGAAGCGGCTGTCACGGCGACTCGGTAGCAGTTTGCGACCCCGAGCGCGATTCATTCTCGCATGATGCAAGGCTCATCGCCACCGTGGCCTCACTCGCTGGGCGCTAGCGTGACAACCGAGCCGTCAGCACGGCCAATGAGGATCACATCCGCGCGCCGACGCGCGAAGATGCCGCAGGCGACTACGCCGGGGATCGCCTCGAGAGTGATCTCCATGCGCAAGGGATCCGACAGATCGAGGCCGTGAACGTCCACGAGCGGGTTCCCCGAGTCCGCGGGCGCTCCAGGCCGCAGCTCCGGCGAGCCGCCAAGCGCACTAGCTGCAGCGATCGCCTCTGCAAGAGCGCCCGACCCGACCTCAAGCGGGACCGGTGCCCGCATGCCGAGATGGTCAACGAGCTTGCTCTCATCGACGATGCACACCCACATCATTGACGCTTCAGCCACACGCTTCTCCTGTGTTTGGGCACCGCCGCCGCCCTTGATCGCGTGGCCGAGGCGATCGATTTCGTCGGCGCCGTCGATGTAGAGCGCGAGGGGCTTCTCGGCAAGTTCTAGCGTGATGGGCGAGATGCCGACGGCTCGCAGTCGTCGCTGAGTGTCGATCGATGTCGCGACAGCGCGCGTGATGCGCGAGTCACTCGCTCCGAGGGCATCGATGAAGTGGGCGACCGTGCTCCCCGTGCCAACGCCGATCACGGTGTCGTGCGGGACGTACTCGAGCGCCGCCCGCGCGGCAGCCCGCTTCTCGGCCTCGTGCGGCATCAGGGAATCACCCCCCGCTTGTCAGCCACCGGCCTGGCTGCTTTGCCGCGACTCGCGCTGCCATGGCCAGCGGCCTTCGATCTCGACCTCAAGCGACCAGGCCAGGATCGTGCGAATCGCCACCAGCGCTGCGAGAACAGCCAGGTTCTCGAGCGTCGGCTCGACGGCGATCGTCCGTATGAGGTCGGCTGCGACCAGCACC
>JAENZW010000163.1 GCA_016841065.1 Actinomycetota bacterium | reverse complement strand
CCGATGCCCAGTCCGGAACCGACGAGCGCGCCGATCGCAAGCGCGCGCGCAACCCGGTCACTGCGTCTGACCAGCGCGAGCAGCAGCACGGCGAGCGCAAACGCCGGACCAAGCCACTCCGTATACGACATCAGAAGCGAGATGCCACCCATCGCAAGTCCAGCGACGCGCAGATTCGTGTCCGGTCGATAGGCCCTCACCGCAACGAAGACGGCTGCGACGAACAGCGGCATCACGGCACTCGCGCTCGTATAGGCGTTCGACTGATACCACAGCGAGACGGGTGAGAAGATGTAGAAGCCGAAAGCCACGACGCCCGCCGTTGCTGACCAAGCGTACGGAAGCTTGCGCGTCACCTCTCGTACGATCAGAAACACGAGCAGCCCCGAGATCAGATGCAGGGCAAGGTTGACATGACGAATGCTCCGCACTGACGGCTCCGCGCCGACAACACGATGGGCCAGGTACATGAACAACGGGTGTCCTGGCGGCAGGGAGTAGTAATACTGATTGCCCGCATCATCATACAGAGCGCCCTGACCGAGGTACTTGTCTCCGGGGCTGTTCAGATTCATACGGAGCATGTAGCCCCACGCCGTCGGACCGTCTTCCAGCCAGGCTGCGCTATGAACGAGAGTTCGCGCTGTCCCCTCCTCGTGATGCCACTGCATCGCCCGCGGCAGATATGGCAGACGGATCCAGACGCTCACCGCAAATAGCGCCGCCAAAGCGACGATGACTATCACGCGGCTTGCGGTCAGCCAACTAGAGATGTGAGCATCGGACTTCCCGCCCCCCATCACTCTTCCTCTAGCCCTCGGCCAACCAGCGTGCGGCATCCTTCGCGTGGTACGTGAGGATGAGGTCCGCGCCAGCGCGCTTGAAGCCGAGCATCGTCTCGAGAACGACGCGCTTCTCGTCGATCCAGCCCTTGTCCGCTGCCGCCTTCACCATCGCGTACTCACCGCTGACGTTGTAGGCCGCCGTCGGGTAGCCGAACTGGTCCTTCACGCGGCGGATGATGTCCATGTACGCAAGCGCGGGCTTGACCATCACGATGTCGGCACCCTCGTCGATGTCGAGAGCGACCTCGCGCAGCGCCTCGTCGGTGTTCGCCGGGTCCATCTGGTACCCCCGACGATCGCCGAACGCGGGGGCGCTGTCGGCGGCGTCCCGGAACGGTCCGTAGTAGCCGGACGCGTACTTGGCCGAATACGCCATGATCGGCACGTCCGTGAAGCCCTCGGCATCGAGCGCGGAGCGGATCGCGGCCACGCGGCCGTCCATCATGTCGCTTGGTGCGACCATGTCCGCACCTGCCTCGGCATGCGAGAGCGCCGTCGATGCAAGCATCTCGAGTGTGACGTCGTTGATGACGCAACCGTGTTCGTCGAGCGCGCCGCAATGGCCGTGCGACGTGTATTCGCACATGCACACGTCGGTGATCACGTAATACTCGGGATCGTGCGCCTTGATCGCGCGAATCGCCGACTGCACGATTCCGTCTTCGGCAAATGCGCCGCTGCCGGCCTCGTCCTTCGTCTCAGGCAAGCCGAAGAGAATCACGGCAGGAATGCCAAGCGCCTTGAGCTCGTCGATCTCGGCGGGCAGCTGATCGAGCGAGAGCTGGAACACTCCGCGCATCGACGACACCTCGTCGCGTAGGCCCTGACCCGGCTTCACGAACAGCGGATAGATGAAGTCGCTGGCGTCGAGTTCGGTTTCGCGTACCATTCGGCGCACGGCCTCACTGCTACGCAGTCGTCTCGGTCGATATGTCGGAAACTCCATCGCGGCCTCCTTCGCCGGGTACGGTCAGTCTAGCGCAGAAACCAGTCGGGGCGTCCCGTTCTCACAGGCCGCCCCGACGATGCATGCTTGGTGGAGACGAGCGGATTCGAACCGCCGACCTCTGCCGTGCGAAGGCAGCGCTCTCCCAACTGAGCCACGTCCCCACTTGTCTCGCTCGCAACGGCCAACACCGGCCGCAGAGCACACAACAGTCTGCCGAGCACCATCCTCTTTGTCAAACCGCTCGCGCACATTCGCCCTGCTTGCGAGAGAAGTACTCACGAGAAACTCTAGTCCACCTCACCGCCGACCGGTGAACCGGTCTCCACCGCTGCCTCGCCAGCAGCCACGTCGGCCATGTCGGCAATCTCGCCGAGGCCAATCTCCTCGTCGCTGAGATAGCACGCCGGATCGGGATTCCACAGGTCGCCGGAGGCCGCTTCGGCACGTACGCGGAAGTTGCCGCCGCAGATTTGGAGCCACTTGCAGTCGGCGCAGCGACCCTTCACGAACGGGCGCTTGTCCTTGAGCCTGCTCATGAGCTCGCTGCGGTCGTCGTCGCCGGAGATGTCCGACCAGATCTCGGAGAACGGCCTCTGACGTACATTGCCGAATGAGAAGTGCCGCCAGAACTGGTCAGCGTACACCTCGCCGTTCCAGCTCACACAGCCGATGCCGTTGCCTGACGAGTTGCCCTGATTCCATTGGAGAAGCTGCAGAACCTCTTCGGCACGCTCGGGGTCCTCTTTGAGGAGCTCCATGTAGACGAAGGGGCCGTCGGCGTGGTTGTCGACAGTGAGGACCTCGGGCTCGAGGCCCTTGTCGAACATGTCCTTGGTGTGGTCCATGATGAGCCGTACTGCCTTGCGGGTCTCCTCGTGGTCGAGGTCCTCTTTCATGAGCTCAGAGCCGCGTCCCGTGTAGACGAGGTGGTAGAAGCACGCGCGCGGGATGTTCTCCTCCTCCATGACCTTGAAGATCTCGGGGATGTCTTGCCAGTTGCGCTTGTTGATCGTCATCCGCAAGCCGACCTTGATGCCGGCGTCGCGCGCGTTGCGGATGCCCGCGATGGCCTTGTCGAAGGAGCCGGGCAAGCCACGGAAGAGGTCGTGTGTCTCTCGCCCGCCGTCGAGCGACACGCCGACGTAGGACAGGCCGACCTCGGCGTACTGCTTCGCGCGTTCGGGCGTGATGAGCGTACCGTTAGTGGAGATGACGACCCGCATGCCCTTGCTCTTGGCGTACAACATGAGCTCGACGAGGTCCTTGCGGATGGTCGGCTCACCGCCAGAGAACAGCAGCACCGGCGCACCGAACTCCGCCAGATCGTCGATCATCGCCTTGCCCTCTTCGGTGCTCATCTCACCCGGATAGTCCCGGTCTTCCGACTGCGCATAACAGTGCACGCACTTCAGGTTGCAGCGCTGGGTGCAGTTCCACACGACGACGGGCTTCTTGTCGCGGGCGAACTGCAGCAGGTCGCTTGGCAGCTTGGAGCTGTCGCGGTCGTAGCGCAGCACATCGCCAGGCTCGACGGCACCGCAGTAGAGCTTTGAGATCCCAATCATGTTGCAGGTGTCCTTTCTGTCACGCCGCCGGCACGGCGTCTAGCAGTCTCCATAGTGCTTGCAGACGGCCTCCACGAGGCCGGGGATGGTGTACTCGGCAGCTTCGACTCCCACATCGAGCCCGAGATCGCGGGCAGTGTCGGAAGTGATGGGACCGATGGAAGCAACGAGCACGTCGCGCATTACGTCAGCAACGTCCGTGCCTTCGGGGAGACCTTCTTCGGCAAGCGTGAAGAAGTTCTTCACGGTGGACGATGACGTGAAGGTCACTGCGTCGATAGTGCCTTCGGCGAGTCGCTGCACGACGCTGCGCTCGCCCGCGCCGAGAACCGTGCGGTAGACAGGCACCACGTCCACGATCGCGCCGCGCTCGCGCAGAGTGTCGGGCAGGATCTCGCGCGCCTCGAGTGCGCGGGGGATGAGCACGCGGCTACCCTCACCGACGCCTCGCTCGCAGAAGCCCTCGAGCACGCCTTCGGCGCGGTACTCGTCGGGGATGTAGTCGGGCCGAATGCCCTTCTCGGCGCAACGAGCTGCCGTGGCGGGCC
>JAENZW010000162.1 GCA_016841065.1 Actinomycetota bacterium | reverse complement strand
GCAGCGACTGTTTGCCGCGTTTGCAGCTGCGGGCGCGAGTACGGTCGGTGCGTTTCTGGCCGGTGGCGTGTTCGCATGGGTCATCTCGCTCATGTTCGGTTGGGTGAGCCCCCTGGCCGCTATCTTCGCAACGATGCTGTTCGCAGCTCTCGTCTCGGCGGCGGACAGCGCAGAGCCTGAGCAAGCGAGGCCCGCGCACGCGTGGGTCGCGTGGACATCCGGCGCGATGGCGGTGGCCTTCGCGGCGGCCTCAGTGGTGCTGGCGGCGGACGGTGCTTCGGCCGAGTACTCGTGGGCGCGAATGGTTGATCGCGGAACAAGCGACGCCATTCTCCTCTCGGGGCTGGCGACCGACTCGCCGGATCCCTCGATCGCCGCAGCGGCGATGTCAGCCGAATGGGCGCTGCCCACTGGCGATGTCCCGATCAAGCTGCAGAGGCTCGAGCCTCTGACAGCGATCGTCGAGCGAGACGCGGGATGGCATGTGGATGCCGCGTTCGCCAACTATCAGGTGGCGACGGCGCGTACATCGGTGTCCAATGATGAGACCGCCTGGCAGGAAGCCGAGGCAGCTCTCCTTGAGGGCAAGAAGGCGGACCCCTCCAGCGGGCTCTGGGACTATGTCGCAGCTCTGCAGGCATCCCAGTTCGGATTCGATGACGCCGCGAGGCAGCACGCAGCGGCCGCGCTCGCGTACTCCCTGCCCAGTAGCGGCGTGCGAGTGTATCTGGAGCAGATGTCGAACCCGAGGTAGCCGACCCGCGACCGAGGGCGTAGGCCAACGCGCTTTCGCCACGCTGACCAGTCAGGCTCGCTCCCCCGATGAATTTCATGAGAACCCCTTCACTTGGCTTGCATCTTGCATTCACCACACGTGTTTATTTCGGCGCGCCCGAGAGTCGTCGTTGCGACTGTCTGACGACTAGTGCGAGGCGTGGATTAAGAAGTGTTATCATCCGACGGGCGATATGGGTGCCCCGCTTTCCCGGTAGCCGACGGCGCGAGTTCTACGTTGCTCTGATATCGCGTGTCGCACCATGAAGAGTCGAAGCTCCGATAGGAGGAGTGCATGGCAGTTGAATCAGAGGAACAGAGTCCTGATGTCGTCGAACCGACGGACGCTGATGCTCCGAAGATCGTTGTGCCCAAGCGCCGTGTAGACCCGGTCGCTCGCGCGCTCATGACCACAATCCTACTGGTCATCGTGCTCACGCTCGTGACTGTCTTGTACGCACAGCTGACGAACGTTCTTGGTACCGGTGCGCCTCGAACTATGAGCGAGGCGCGGATCATCTCCTCCGGCGCCAAGGTCGAGGCGGGCAGCGTGGATCCGATCGAATGGAAGACCTACATCCGTGCGCTCATAGAGGACGGGCAGTACGGCAAGGCGCAGGAATGGATCGACAGCGGAAGCGCCACGCTCCCAGATCAGGAGATCGGCGCGGACATGGTCTACATGCAGGCGGAGCTGTACCTCGCACAGGGCGAACTCGACAAGGTCCTTGAGACAGCAGACAAGGCGCTCGAGACGATCAAGAAGACCTACGAGGCCGAGAAGATCAACGTCGAAGTTTCCGGCATACCGAGCAAAGCTGTGGCCTTCGGTATCAGCAAGAACTACTGGGAGTTGCTGCTCCTCAAGGCTGAAGTCTACGAGAAGCAGGGTGAGTGGGAACTCGCGCTCACCGTGTACGACGAGTACCTCGACGAGAACACTACCGCTGCGACGGTGTTCAGCCAGCGCGGCAAAGTCAAAGAGGAACTGGGAGACACCGCGGGGGCGGAGAAGGACTACCGCCGTACGCTTGCGTTCATCCGGAGCGATGCTGCGGCCCTGGCGGGGCTCGAGCGAATCGGAGTGAGTGAATGACGGTCAACGGAGACAGAGACAAGCAGGCTATCGCAGCGCCTGATATCACCAGGGAAGAGGCACAGCGCCGAATCGAGGAGATCCTCGCCCGTCGCCAGGGCGGTGAGGACGACCCCCGCTCGCGACGCACGCGCACGATTCTCATCATCGTCCTGGTCGTGCTGCTCCTGCTTCTGTGTGGGGGGGCGGCATTCCTGTATCGACTCCTCTCTCCCGGTGCGGGGACGGGTGCCGGCAACGAAGAGGGAGATACCGGCACCAACGGCATCATCTGGGTGCGCTCGATATACGGATTCGGGTCGGAGGCGGACCAACTGTTCGTCAACCCGAATGACGCCACGACGGGTCCGGACGGGACCGTTTGGGTCACCGATCCGGCGAATTCACGGGTAATCGGATTCCGCGGCGACGGCACCTATCTCGACATGATCCAGGGGAGCATGCAGACCGGCGAACCCTTCCGGCTGCCTTCGCGAATAGCCGTCGACTCTGATGGGATTGTCTACATAGTCGACCGCGCGAACGAGACGCTCACGATCATGGACGGCGATACGAAACTAGCCGGTCAGAACATCCCCGGAATAACATGTGTCGACGTCAATGCAGAGATAGTCGTAGTGGGTTCCACCGCTGGATTCGCAGTTCTCGACAAGGACGGGAACGCGCAGGTCGTGGTAGGTTCCAAGGGTTCGGGGGAAGACCAGTTCGACAACGTCGGCGGGGTGGCGATCGACTCTGACTCGCGGACGATCTACGTGGTTGACACCTACAACAACCGCCTGAGCGCCTGGGACTACGCAGGCGCACGCAAGTGGATCGTCAAGCTCGGGAACAGCGGCAACGCCGTGAACCTCGAGGGAGGTATGAGTCTGGAAACATCCAGTGGGGCACCGGCCAACTTGCAGCTGCCGACCGACGTCATCGTCGATGGCAACGGCAGGCCGATGATCCTGGATGCTTTCGACTTCACCATTTCGGCGTTCGACCCGGCCGATGGTGTGTTCGTCGGTAAGTGGGGGACCTATGGCGACAAGGACGGCCAGTTCATGTATCCGTCCGGATTCGACTACGACCCCGCGAGAGACTGGTTCACGATTGCCGACACGCAGAACCTGAGGGCCCAGATCGTCAGGATCGAGGGTACCGGCCCCGGGGGCTTCGCAGCGCTTCAGTCATGGCTTCGCCGTCTCTTGTCCGGACCGCTGCGCGCGCTTTGGCCGTGCCTGTCGCTGCTGCCGCTCCTTCTCCTTCTGCTGCTCATTCGGCGGTGGAAGAGGCGCCGCGACGAGCGGGATCCGAAGCGCCTTGCGACGGAATACGGCGTAGATGTAGAAAACAGCTGATGAACTGCGGGTTTAATGTGGCGTCAGTTTGTGCGTGTTGTATGAAGTTTTCTAGCGAATTCGCTTAAGATATGTTATGGTGACCAAAGAACCATGAAACCACGCGCAATGGGTCCAGATCTGTTGCGCTGGAACCCAATCTCGGGCAGGAGGTGATTACATGCAAGAGATGTTCTCAACGAAATCACTCAAGGGAGATAAGAACATGAAAAGGTCTATCATGGTCATCGCTCTCGCGATGGCTCTAGTGTTTGTCTTTGCAGCACCTGCATTCGCGAAGTACGCAGGCTACAGCAACACCACGCAGTATGTGCCGTGGGCTGAGGCCTACAGCCTGGCTTCGCAGAACGCCGACGCCGCTCTCATGGAGTTTGGTCCGCACAACGGCTATGCCACGACAACCATCAAGTGCGCCGTTTGCCACTCCGTCCACCGCGGCGGTACCGACCTGCTCAACGAGGGTGCGGCATGCGCCTATTGCCACACCGGCGCCTACTACGGCGGCGGCGCGGTTGCCAGCGACCTGATCTCCTGGTCAGGTGCCGGCCCCCACGCTAGTCGCTGCACGAACGATGACTGCCACGGCGGTCCCCACGGTGTCGGCGCGTCTGAGTACGCCGGCCCGTCCAGCAGGCTCCTGACGGCCAAGGCCGACGCGAACCTCGCGTCTGTCGTTGCGGCCAACGAGCTGGCCGATCC
>JAENZW010000161.1 GCA_016841065.1 Actinomycetota bacterium | reverse complement strand
GATATAGGTGAGGCCAAGTGGATTCGATTCGCGTGTTCATCGCCGACGATCACGAACTCGTCAGGTATGCGTTGCGCTCGATGCTCGAAGCGGAAGATGACATCGAGGTCGTGGGGGAGGCGGCCGATGGCGAGCAGGCGGTGGAACGCATTTGCGACGTAGTCCCCGATGTCGTGCTTCTCGACATGCGGATGCCGAAGCTTAGCGGCGTAGAGGTCTGTCGCCAGCTCCACGAGACATGCCCTGAGCCGAAGATACTCGTCCTCACTAGCTTTGATGACGACGAAGAGGTCTTCGGCGTGCTCGCGAACGGAGCCAAGGGCTACATCCTGAAGGACACCCGTCCCGAAGGTGTGGTGCAGGCGGTTCGTGCTGTAGCCGACGGCCAAGCGGTGTTCGACTCGAAGATAGCCACGCGGGTCATCTCGGGACAAGGGAAGGCCGAAGACGCGAGTCCGCCGGAGCGCGACCTACTCTCCGATCGTGAGATGGACGTGCTCAGACTGATGGCGAAGGGCATGAGCAACAAGGAGATCGGTCGCGCTCTGTGGATCGGGGAGACGACCGTGAAGACCCACGTCAGCCACATCCTGCGCAAGCTGGGCCAGGCCGACCGAACACAGGCCGTGTTGGCCGCCGTCAAGAGCGGGCTCGTGAGGATCGACGACTCGACTGCAGGCTAGAAGCGACGTGCTCGCGTCGTCCATGCGTATGACGCGCGACTCATACCATTGGCCTGCTATTCCGCCCGCTCGACCGATACCGCTTCGGTCGCTGGCGAGGCACAATCTCCTCAAGACTTGCTAGGCCGCCCGCATCGACGCACTTCAAGTCGCGGGCGGACCCGGGAGTGAGTATGGGTTCGCTCCCGACGGGAGGAGGTGTGCACGCAATGATGACAAAGCTGTATGTTCGCGCTCGCACCCTGATGGACAGGGAAGACGGCGCAACGGCCGTTGAGTACGGCCTCATGGTAGCTCTGATCGCCGTAGCGATCATGGTGACGGTGGGCCTGCTGGGTGGTGCCCTCGACGGACTGTTCGAGAGGGTCCGGGCTGCGATTGCTGGCGCCTAGGATTCGGACCGTTCTTCAACGTGCAAGAAGCGGAGGTCCGGTGACGGTCGCGCGGGAGCCGACGGTCACCGGACCTCAGTGCTATTGAGGCGATGTCGGGCACTGCTCTTGCGGGGCGGCTTGTGGAGGCGCGTAGACGTGCGAGTGACTCTTATCAGAGCGAAAGACGAGAAGGGCGCGGCGGCGGTTGAGTTTGCGCTCGTCGCGCTACTGCTGGTCTCGATACTCGTCGGAATCGTTCAGTTCGGCTTCACGTTCTTCCAGTACCTCGAGGTCGTGCACTCCGCGCGCGAGGGCGTCAGATGGGCATCGCTTTCGGACATCGATGTCGGCTCCGTGGCTGACGACGGGACTGTCCGCGGACGGGTATCTGCGGCGGCACCCGGATTGAGTCCCGGTCTTGCGGACGGCGACATTGTCGTTGCGGTGGACGGTGCAGCTGTCGACCGGATCGATCACGTAGTGCACCAGGGCGACGCCGTGACGGTGACGGTCACCTACGACAGCCCGATATTCATGCCATTGCTGGGCGAGCTGTTCGGCGGAGAATTCATCCCGCTTGAGAGTTCGGCCACCATGCGGGTGGAGTGAGTCGAGATGAAGCGCATAGCGCGTGACGACAGTGGAGCGGTAGCGGTCACTGTAGCCATCTTGCTCGTGGTGTTCATGATTCTATCGGCCCTTGTCGTCGACATGGGCTACTGGTACAACGTCCGGCGCCAGATGCAGGCCGCGGCCGATTCGGCCGCTCTGGCTGGCTGCTGGGAGCTCGCCAACGACAACGACAACGATGTCATCTGGGCGGCCGTAACCGAGTATGCGGGCAACAACGCGGTCGTGCCCGTCGATGCGATAGAGGTCGTACCGCCGAGCCCGGGTGGCATGAGCGATATTACGGACGACTCGGTGAAGGTCACGGTGCAGACGACCTCGGGCTCGTTCTTCGCCCGGGTGCTCGGCATCGGCGAGACCCAGATCGCCGCGCAAGCGGTGGCGAAGGTCGGCTATCTCACGGGAGCGCGGAACCCGGTTCCGTGGGCGCTGCCGATTCTGAGGGTCGACCGAATGGTAGCGACGATGAACGGCAATGACTACAACCTCACGGAGGACGCAAACGGCGTCTGGTCGAAGTGGCTGCCGGCGGGGGCCACGGGCGATGTCTTCCTGACCGCATGGAACGACCAGACGATCGACCCCGCGTACCCGGACGGCGTGCCGGAGATGGTTCCGCCGACAGGGGATCGGGTCGCGCGGGCCATTCAACTTCCAGTGGACTCGAAGGTGTTCGACATCTGGGTGGACAAGACGACGTTCACGTCTGGGCTTGGCGAGAGCGTGACTGTTCGGGTTGACGTTGTCGCGCCGCTCGATCCCAATTGGTCTGTGGTGGCAACCATCGATGGCAAGAACGACAAGACTCTCACGCAGACTGGCCCGACCACCTACGTTGCATCGCTGGGTGTTCCTCAGAGCGACGATCTGTGTATCACGAGAACACTGGCGATTGAGATCAAGGATGACAAGAACAAGACTCAAGAGACAGTCTCGCCTGCCGCGATCTTGCTCGTTCGTCGCTCGACCTATCCGATCAAGGACGTGCGTGTCGGTCGGACGGTGTTCCGGAACGGTGCCGTTGGGCAGGTCCACATCGAGGCGGAACTCAACGACTATGAGTACGGGACGTACTACGAGCTCAAAGTCATAGGCGGTGCGGGCGAGGCCGGCAATTTCATGGCGGTCGACTTCCACCTGACGTTCCACGATCCGTACTGGGACAAATCGCACGACCCTGTCGAGTATCCCGACTTGCCCAGCGGAACCAGCACGTACTACGAGTACATCGCGGGAACTCCCTCGTACGACTTCATCCTGCACATAGATGACACAGTCTGGACCGAGACAGGCAACATGTCCGGCCCCACGACCGAGAAGTCGCTCGACACGCGGTTCGGAGATGAGCCCTCGGATTTCGATGGCTGGGTAGCCGCCTCCATGCCGCCGAGCCGGCGTGTCGTGTACGTCCCCATTACCGAGAAGGTGCAGACCACGACCGGTCAGACGCCCCTGAGGATTGTCGCCTTTGCGGCGTTCTACATTGAGGACTACGACAAGTCCGGTACCGTGGCCGGCCGGTTCGTGGAGTACGCCGGTCCCGGCTGGGTTGTAGGTGACGAGCCTCCGGACTCGAAGTACATCGTGAAGACCCCATATCTGACATCCGAGAACCTGGACTTCTGACATGGACGGAAGGTAGGCAGCACATGCGGACCAAGATTCTGATCCTCATCGCGGCACTGGTGCTCGGAGGGGTGGCGGCTGTTCTCGCCGCGAGGTACCTCAACGAAGCGCGCACCACTCTCGAGGACGAGAACGAGCCCATCGAGGTGCTCGTTGCGAAGGAGGACATCCCCCGTGGCCTGACCGCCGAAGAGTTGATATCCGAGAAGCTCATCGCGATCGAGGAGATCCCACGCAGGTTTGTCGCCGCGGACGCCGTCTCCTCTACGAAGGCTCTCGAGGGCCAGGTTCTGGCAGTACCGCTATCGGCTGGCGAGCAGGTGACCCGCGCGCGCTTCCAGATGCCCGACACGGCGGGTCTGGCCTACGGAGTGCCAGAAGGCTATGTGGCCATCTCGATCCCGGTGGACGAAGTCACAGGCGTATCGGGCCTGATCAAGCCGGGAGACCACGTGGCGCTCATTGTGCACTTCGATGAGAGCAACAATGAGTTCGACGTACCTGTCGCCCGGGTCGTCCTCAAGGACGCGAAGGTGCTCGCGGTCGCCGGCAGCGTAACGACGTCCGCCGAGACCGAGGACCCCGCGACCGGTGGAATCGTGAACGCG
>JAENZW010000160.1 GCA_016841065.1 Actinomycetota bacterium | reverse complement strand
GCACCGGTACGATCTGCGCGACACACCGACACCCGAACAGGGGGAACGGTTCGCGGTGGGCAACCGCGTCGGCTAACTGGCCCGAGAGCGCTACCCCGGTGGCGTGCTCATCGCGCAAGACTATCTGCACCACACCGAAGCGATCGAAGCGACTCGGACCGCGCTCGGAGAAGGCGCGCCGGCGATCTTCGAGGCCGCATTCACTCACGACAACGTGAAGATCAGGGTCGATGTGCTGCGGCACCTTGACGAGGGCGGATTCGAGCTCATTGAGGTGAAGTCCACGGGCGGATACAAGAGCGAGAAGCACCTGCCTGATGTCGGCGTCCAGCTCTACGTGCTTCTCGGCTGCGGGATCGACGTGAAGCGCGTCTCACTGATGCACCTCGACCAGACATACGTCTACCCGGGCGGCGAGTACGATCCTCAGCGAGCTCTGGCGAGTACTGACGTCACGAGCGAAGCGTTCGCCTACATCGAATCCGTGCCCGGGCACCTGGACGAGATGATGGCCACGTTGGCCCTGGCCGAGCCGCCCGAGGTCCCCAGCGGCTCTGGCTGCAAGCAACCGTATGACTGCGCATTCATCGGCTGGTGCATGCGAGACGAACCGCCGCCGGACTACTCGGGCGAGGTCACGACCGTCGAGAGCGTGCTCGCGCGGCTCGACAAGCTGCGCTTCCCCCTCCTCTTCGTGGACTTCGAGACGCTCAACCCCGCCCTGCCGATGTTCGTCGGCACAAGCCCCTTCCAGACATCGCGGGTGCAGTGGTCCATTCACACGCTGCACGCCGATGGTCGCCTCGAGCACGCAGAGTGGCTTGCCGAAGACGCCGCCCTGAATCCGGATCCCGAGTTCATGCGCACGCTACTAGAGGCGCTTGGTACCGAGGGCACGTTCATCCACTACTCGCCGTACGAGCGTACTCAGCTCGTCGACATCGCCGTCAGGCACGCCGAGTTCCGTCAGCCGCTGATCGAGCGCATTCCCGGCTTCCGCGACAAGCTGGTAGAGAAGCTCGTCGACCGAGGCATCTCACACGCGGACCTGCCGACGATCGGCGAGGGCGGACTCGCTGACTTCGATCTCGGAGCGCGCGTGGTGCGTGACGGCTGCATCCATCGCACGATGGGCTCGCGACAGTACAGCATCAAGGTTGCGACGAAGCTGCTCGCACGCGACCTTCCCGCCTACGAAAGCCTCGTGGTGAGCAACGGCGATCAGGCGATGGTCGCAACGTACGAGATGCTCGATCCCGAGACATCGCCGGAGCGCGCGGAGCAAATCCGGGAAGACCTACTCGAGTACTGCCGACAGGACACGCTGGCGATGGTCGAGATCTACCGGACGCTGGTGGGGATGCGAGCTGGTGCCGAGCGCTAGTCGGATGCGCTAGATGATTTCCCGCTGATGGTCCAATGGGTTATGCATGCATGTGGCGGCCGTCGGCGCTCTGGCCCATGACGCGGGCATCGCGCATCGCGACCTCGAAACGGTTCAGGAGATCGGTGATCTCCGAAGGCGAGGTCTCGAGCGGTTCCAACGCGTCAGGCGTCACGAGGACCGCCGATCACGTCGAACCGCGGCTGTGCGAGCACGGAGTCGATGAAGTGATTGCCCTCGACTCGCTTGCGCTCGAATTCGTCGGGCCGGTAGCTGACGAGATCTATCTCGCGGCCGAGCTCCCGCTGAGCTTCTGCGATTGGCGCAACGAGATCATCACCCGCTGCCTCAGTCACGACCAGAAGATCGATGTCACTTCCGACCCGATCCTCACCGGATGCGGCCGACCCGAACACGAACGCCCACAAGACCGGGTGATCCATGTCAGACAGGTGGCGCGCGATGACCTCGCCGATTCCAAGCTCCCGCGACAGCAGATTCCGCAAGTCCTCGAAACGCTCCGAGCGAACCGCACGATAGTAGCGGCGGTTTCCGTCACGCTCGGATTCGACCAGGCCCAGGCTCTCCAGTCGATCGAGCACAATCTGCGCCGAACGCAAACCTACGCCTGCACGTCGTGCGATCTGTCGCTGATAGAACGAGCCGGCCGGATCTCGCAGGAAGACGGATAGGGTTGCCCGCGTCGCCCCTGTGCCGATCAGGCGTGTCATGGCGGTGTCGGGCTGGCTCGAAGGGGCCGTCTTCATTGCAGCGCCGTAGGGCGTGGGTTCTTCCGTAGCCACACTGGCCCCGCCGGCCCCAGTGGACACCGCCTCTGCGGGCCCCAACACGGCGACCGGCTTCCCATGCCGCGTGACCGTGAACGACGCGCCTTGGTCGACCTCTCTTAGCACCGCGCTCAGCTGGCTGGCGAGCGCGGTTGACGTGATGCTCCGCGTTGTAACGTGCTTAGTCATATGACTCTGTCCCTTAGTCGTGTGACTAAGCATATTCTAGAGTCTAGTCTCGGGAGCGTCAAGGGTGCGACGCAGACCCCCGACCCCCTGCCGAGGCGGTCCCAGCTACAACGGCATCAGCTGTCGAGCGTCCAAGGCCGTAGGGTGATGAACCCGAAGGGCAGCGCCTCAAGCCACCGCAAGCGAACCATCACAGCAGCTCGGCGTGGTGTTTCTGGAGCCAGTCGAGAACCTCGACGCGAAACGTGCGCATGTCGTCGAGCAGCTCGGCCCGTTCATCGGCGGAGGCTACGCCGGTGCGGTCGTAGTCGGCCTGGTGTCGTGCGCGCCGGCACGAGTCGAGATAGCGCGCGCGTCCGGACTGTTCGGACCCCATCAGCTCCGTCAGAAGCGCGATCGTTCTCCAGTGATGACCGCCGGCGCTCGCCGAAGCGCGATACCCGCTCGCCCGCAGTACGATCGTGGCCAACTGTAGTCCCGCTTCGTACGCCGTTGCGAACCCACGGTCAACGGAGAGTCCGGGTACGCTCGCGTCGGTCAGATCTCGATCGACAATGGCGAGCAAACGCGAAATCTCGGTCCGGTTCGATTCTTGGGGCTTGATGGTCCCGTCAGCGAGCCAGTCGCTCAAGCTCATCCTCATCACCCACCAGCCACAGCTTGGGGCCTTCGAGCACATCCCTGACGAACAAATCCCGAGCTGCGACGCTCTCAGCCAGCCGCTCCGCAGAGTATATGACGACGTTCACGGGGCGGCCCAGGCGGGTTTCGGCATCACCCAGCGCCCGGGCGACGGCTTGTCTTCCAGAAGAGCCCACGATCATCAGATCCACATCACTGGCGCTACGCTCCTCTCCTGTGGCGGTCGAGCCATAGACGAATGCAACGCAGATCTTGTCATCCACTTGCCTAAGAGCCTCACGGAGCACATCGCCGAGTGCGAACGTCTTCTCGAACAGCGAGCGAAGGTCGCCATAGGCCGGGTGGGAAGTCCGGATCTGGTAGTAGACCTGCCTACCGTCGCGACGCGTCGCGATTAGGTCCGCGCGTTCGAGTTTCGCAAGCGCCAGCTGGACCGGCCTCAACGAATCATCCGTCATGCGCACAAGTTCTTGCTGATAGTACCAGCGCTCGGGGTTCATCAGAAACACCGAGAGGAGCCGCACCAGCGGGCGCGACGAGAACAGAGCCATCAAGGGGTTATCACTCATATTGTGAGTAATACCACTCACATGGTGCGTATGTCCAGTCGTGCGGCCCCTCAGTCTGAGCTGCCACAGTCTGAACGCACCGAGCGGACACTCTACTTCCGATGAGAACATGGTCACGTCTGCATTCATCTCCCTCGTGAATCGTAGCGAGGGGTGGTGAACCAGATCCAAACCCGATGTGACCTACCCCACCGCACTCCTCACCCGATGCTTCGTCGCGTTGGGGCGATCGAATCCCGCGATGAACACGGGAGCATCCGTGAGATGCAGGCGGACACGCACGTCCTCGCGCGTCTGCTCGTCGGCCGTAGCCGTCAGCGCCACGAACGGCACGCCGGGGAAGCGCTCCCGCAACTCGCCGAGCTGCA
>JAENZW010000159.1 GCA_016841065.1 Actinomycetota bacterium | reverse complement strand
CGGATGTCGTACCCGCTCTCGAGCAGGTGCGTCGCGAACGAGTGCCGGAACGTGTGACACCCGATGTGCTTCGCGATCCCTGTTTCGCGCACGGCCTCCTTCACCGCACGCTGCAGGATCGTCTCGTGGACGTGATGTCGGCCCTCCTCGCCGGTTCGCGTGTTCTTCCACCGCTGCTGCTGCGGAAAGACCCACTGCCAGCCCCATTCGGCAGATGCGTTCGGGTACTTGCGCGAGAGCGCCTCGGGCAGCTCCACCCGGCCCCAGCCGTCGTCCAGGTCCTGCAGGTGCACCACGCGCGCATGCCGAAGCTGCTCGTGCAGCGGCGATTTGAGCGAATCGGGCAGCATCGTCACGCGGTCCTTCGCACCCTTCCCGTTGCGCACCGTGATCCCGCCCCGTCCGACCTCGACGTCTTCCACGCGCCGTCTCAGACACTCCATCAGCCGCAGACCCGACCCGTATCACAGCGACACCAGCAGCCACCTGTCGCCCTCGAGCCGCGCGAGTACCGTCCGCACCTCATCGCGCGTCATCACGACCGGCAGCCGGTGCGGCTTGCGGGCCCGCACCACCTCGCCCAGGTCTCCCGGCTCGCGTCCGATCACGTTGCGGTACAGGAACAGCAGCGCCGACAGCGCCTGGGTCTGCGTCGACGCCGACACCTTCTCGGCCACCGCGAGGTGGGTGAGGAACTCGTTGATCTCCAGCTCACCCATGTCGGTCGGGTGGGTGACGCCGTGGAAGTAGATGAAGCGCTTCACCCACATCCAGTACGTCTTCTCGGTCCGCCTGCTGTAGTGCCTCGCGCGCATCGCCGCATGCATCTGCTCTTCCAGTCGCGGCGTGCGCGCCCCGCCTCGCCCCGTCACCCTGTCCGTCATCGCGACTCCTCTCTTCAGCAACCTATGCACGGCGGACTTACCGTCTTCTTTCCAGCGGCGTATCATCTAGTCGCTGGCAAATCCACACCGAAAGGAGCCCGCCCGATGAAGCGTCTCGGCCTGCTCGCAATCCTCGTTCTGTGTCTCGCACTCGTCCTGCCCGGCTGCTCGTTCTCAACGAGCACCAGCTCGTCTAGCGGCTCCTCTGGCGATTCCGGCAGCGGCTCCTCGGGCGACTCCTCCGGCGACACCGGCGAAGGCACCAACCGCCTTGCCGCAGCCGACATCCAGGCGCTCATCGACGGCGACCTCGCCTCGGAGAGCTGGGTTTCTTCGGCAAGCAACATCACCGAGACCACGCTGCTACGCCGCCCGGTCGTCTCGATCACCTTCACCGACGAGACCTCGCGCAACGACGCGAACATGGCGCTTCAGACCGCGCTGGCCGCAACCGACAAGTGGGGCGTGCTCGAGCTCTCCGACCCCAACATCACCAGCTTCATCATCATCGGCTCGATCGCGAGCGAGGATCCGATCGAGCTGCCCGCTTCCCCCACATCTGCCGAGGAGTTCGTGCCGTGGCTCAACGAGTCCTTCGGCACCGGCAGCCCCGCTCCCGAAGACTGGGTCGCGCACGTGAAGAGCGTCGAGTTCGCCGCCGCGCTACCGACAGGCTTCACGGACGCGCTCGTCGTCAAGACCGACCTGCCGTGGGACGCGGAAGGGAAGCGCATCGCCGAGGTCATCGCACAAGCGATATACACTGCGGCGCCGACGTTCGCGACCTCCTACACGATCTACTACGGCGAGGGAGACTACGAGTCGTCCGGCTACATCGTCCCCGAGATGGCGATGTTCGGCTACTAGACGGGTCGGCGTTCTCGGCTGGCAGAGCGCGGCGCGGCAGGCACTCCGGGCTGTGCGCGCTATAATCCAACGGAGGTCTCTCGACGCGGCACACTCCGGGGGTGGTGGCTGTCGCAGGTTCCACGGTCGCGATACAGGTCATGCTCTATCTCGCCGCGCTGCTCCAACTCTCGGCTGCCGTCATAGCGCTGTATCTGATCCCACTCTCCGGGCGACGCGTTTCGTGGATTCTCCTGAGTCTCGGTCTCGCTGTCCAGGCGGGACGGCGCATCTACGCGGTCACCCACCAGGCGACGATGACCGAAGCAGCGAGCGCGCTCGCCGTGTCCGTCCTTCTGCTGGCAGGCGTCTACGGCATTCGCCTCGTCTTCACCTCGCTCAAATCCACGAAGCGTGAACTTGCCCAGGAGCGCAGCCGGTGGGCCGACTTCGTAGATCACGCCGGGGCCGCGATCGCTGTCCTCGACGCGTCGGGCCACGTCGAGGCCCTGAACGATCGGACGTGCACCTTGCTTGCGGTACCGCGCGAGGATGTGCTCGGTCGCGACTGGTTCGATGCGTTCGTTTCTACGGAAGCCAGGGAGCGCGTGTTCGGCCGGTTCACCCGGATGATGGACGCCTCCGACACGGGCGACGAGTACGTCGAGTTCTCGGTTGTCGACGCGCACGGGGACTCCCACCGCGTGGTGTGGCACTGGCGGGTGCTCCGTGACGACGAAGGTGTGCCGACGGGCGTGCGTTGCGCCGGCATCGACGTCTCGGAGGAGCGGCGTCTCGAACGAGAGCTGGAGTTCCACTCGCAGCTTCTGGAGCACACGAGCGACGCGGTACTCGTGTACCGCCGGGATGGGACGATCCTCTACGCCAATCGGGCCGCGCATGCCTACCGTGGTCAGGGACACGCCGATTTGATCGGCGCAAACGTCAGAACGCTGATCCCCGCCCCCGACATCGAGACGTTCAGCTCGCACATTCAAACGGCGCGCGAAGGCGCGAGCGCGATCTTCGAGACCGACAGCATCGGCGAGGACATGGAGTCGCGCCCGATGGAGTCGCACATCGGAGCCATCACCCTCGATGACGAGCAGGTTCTTGTCGATGTGGCCCGCGACATCACCGAGCGTAGGGTATCGGAGGCCGCCATCAGGCGATTCGCATACACGGACGCTCTCACGGGGCTCGCGAACTGGGGTCTGCTATGCGATCGGGCAGCCAACGCGTTCGCTAGAGCCCGTCGGCAGGGAGGCCGTGAGGCGGTTCTCCTCGTCGATGTCGCCGATCTGCAGGACATCAGCGATGCGTACGGCCACGAAGGCGGCGATCAGGTCCTCCGGCATGTGGCTGCGCGCCTGGTCACTCAGTTTCGGGGCGAGGACACGGTGTCCCGCGTCGCCGGCGGGCAGTTCGCCGTACTCGCGCAGGTCCAGGAGATCGGCGAGGCGCACGATCTCGAGGTGCGGGCGACGAACGCGCTTGCAGAGAAGGTCTTCGTGCGCGACAAGCGTGTTCCGATGCGGGTCGTCGTCGGCTGCGCGCTCTTCCCGGACGACGGCGAGGCTCTCGAGGGTCTGGTCGCGTGCGCCCGCGAGCGCGCCCGCACTGGAGTAAGCAACGGCAACGGGCACGATGCAGTCGGGGATTCGGTCTGAAGCGATGACGCGCAAGCTGTGGGACGAGACGCTCAAGTGGATCCTCGGCGCCGCGGTCGCCTTCCTGCTGGCGTACCTCACGTACACGCGCAATGGGTGGGTGCCGTTCTTGTCCGGCGTCGACCTTGGCATCCATGAACTCGGCCACATGGTCTTCATGTGGGCCCCTGAGCTGGTCGTCTGGGTCGCCGGATCGCTCCTCCAGGTACTCGCCCCGCTGGCGTTCGCGTTCTATTTCGCGCTCCGCCGAGACCTCTTCGCGACCATCCTCATGACGGCCTGGGCTGCCGAATCGGCCAACAATGTCGCTGTCTACATCTACGACGCCACCCGCCTCAAGCTCGACCTTCTCGGCGATGACGGCTCGAAGATGGGCCACGATTGGGCCAACATCCTCACCGAGCTCAAGCTCATCCCGCAGACCGACGGGATCGCGTATGCGGTTCGCGGACTCTCGGTCGTCCTGTTCGCGCTCGCCTTCGCCCTCGCGGTGCGCGGCTTCGTGATCCCGCTCCTCGCCGCCAGACATGCCGAAGAGCTCGAGCGCCGGCGCGAGACGCTAC
>JAENZW010000158.1 GCA_016841065.1 Actinomycetota bacterium | reverse complement strand
CACGATCGCCGACAGGGCTGTCGCGAAGGGCTGGCTCGCCTACGGCACCGTAGGCATCGCCTCGAAGCTGCCCGATGCCGTCGCCGGTGGCTCTGCCTGCGGTTCGCTCGGCGGCACGCTCGTGCTGACGGACACCGCCAAGCTCACGCCCGGGACGGCAGCCTGGCTCGCGAAGCACGCTGCCGCCATCGAGGACTGCTACGTCTTCGGTGGGCCCAATAGCGTGTCGGAGGGGGTCGTCGCGGCGATTGCGCGCGCGCTGCAGTAGCTCTGCCGAAGATGTGCGACCCGCAGCAGCGGGACCGGCGATCCGGTCCCGCTGCTGCTGTTTCGTCTCCCGCGCGCCGATGCGGGAACATACAACGCGCGGGGACTCAGGGGCGAGGGGCAAACAGTAGCCGCGCACGGCACTTGGGGGTGGTACCGATGGAGGAACGAAGCCCATCGGTCATGACGCAGGATGCTGCAGAGTCGCTGGCAGAGACGATGCAGCTCAACAGCGAGTTCAAGACCCTTGCCGAAGAGGGGGTGCGTGCCCTTCAGAAGGCCAACCTCGTCCAGCGCGGGCTCGCACGGAGCATGCTCAAGCGGGGCCTCGGCATGACTCCCGAACAGCTCCGCGATGAGGTGCGCGATGCCGCTCAACTGCTCGAACGGCTTCATGAGGGCAAGGTCGACATGCAGTCGGTTCGTCCCGGACTTGTCCGATACGCGGACATACTGGCGCGCGTCGCACAGTACGCGGGGAGTCTGGAGTCGCAGATCGACAAGTTCATCAAGGACCCGGCCCAGCGGGAGCACGCGCTCGAGGAAGGGCGCGAGAAGATCGAACTCGCACGTCGGCTGATCGCATCGATTCGGGTTCTGACCTCCTAGCTGCGCCTCGATCTGTCCCTGCCCAGCCACATCCTCGTCGCCTCGTACTAGCGCACTCGGCAGGAACTGCGGCTCGACGGTCGAAGGGTGAGCAGGGACGTCGAACCGTCAGCCGGGGGGCCAGTGGCAACCGCTATTCCGAATATCATCGAATCCGAAGTGGCCGAATGGCTCATCCGCAGCCTGGTGGACGACGGCTCAATGCAGCCGCAGCTGGGTATCCTTATCCATCTCGGTGGTGTTCTCGATCTGGCACGACTCGACCGAGCGGTGCGGCTGCTGATGGACGAAGAGCCGGTTCTGGGTTGCCGTTTCGTGGAGGATGCCAAGAAGCCGTACTGGGAGCGCCTCGACGCGCTCGACTCCCTCGATCCGGTGCCTGTTCTCGAGGTCGCGAGCGTTGACGCGGAATCCGCGGCTCTCGCATGGATTGCGCGCGAGATAGACCCGTGCGCAGGCCCGCAACTAACGGCGCACGTGTTTCGAGCTGCTATCGGTGATTTCCTTGCACTCAAGTTCAACCACGTGGCGGTTGACGGCAATTCGGTCAAAGAAGGTGCCTACCTTCTGAGCGACACGTACAGGCGCCTCGAGGCGACTCCCGACTACGCGCCGCAGCCGAACACGGGCGCGCGCAACGTCATCCCGGCAGCGAAGAGCGCGACTTTCAAGCAACGTCTGCAATTCCTGAAGACGCCGGACCTCGCCCTGCCCACGGACTGGGGCCTGCCCGTGACATCGCGCGGTCGCGGCCACGAGACGCAGCTTGTGCGACGCATTGGGTCGGAGGCGGTGCGCGAGATTCGCGCATGGGGCAGGACACGCGGGGCCACCATCAACGACGTGCTGCTCACGGCCTATTTTCGCGCGCTCGTGGGCATTCTTCGGCCGCCGAAGGACGCGCGAACCCCCATCCAGCAGTCTTGTGACTTCCGTCCGTGGATGCCGGTAGGCCAGCGCACGGCACTGTCGAATGTCGCGGGAAGCTGGTGCATGGACGTTGATTCGGAAGAGGGAGATTCATTCCAGGCGCTGCTCGGCAAGGTCGTCGACCGCACCCGTGCCTGGAAGGCTGGCGATGCCGGGGTGACTACCGGCCTGCAGATGAAGGTGGCGCGGAGGATCCCATACAAGCTGATGCGTGCCCGGCTGCAGAAGCGAACCACGGACGAGTTGGGGGAGAGTGGCTACCCGACACTCACGGACATCGGAGTGATCGACCCACGCCAGCTCGATTTCGGCGACCTCAGCGTCGAAGACGCCCTGCTGCTCGGGCCGGTCGCATATCCGCCTGGCTTCATCCTGACGGCATCGACGTTCCGCGACCGCCTCACGCTCAGCGTCGGCTTCGACCGCGCGGCGCTCGATGGTGCGATTGCCGAAGAGATTCTCGATCGAGTGGTGCTCGAGCTCGCGAACGCGCTACCCAACGCGTGGGACACCGGACTGCCGCTCTAGGCTTTCTCCACCGGGACGCGTATCTCAGTCAGGTACTCTTCCGGTGGCACCTCGGCTGGATCCGAGTAGAAGTGCTCTTCGGGGGGACCTGAAATCGAGTAGCCCTGTTCGGCGATCCAACGGAAGAGCGCGGCGTATGCGGGTGCGATCGAGCTGTACGGACCCTTGTGCATCAGAGATGCGACCGTGGTGGGCGCCAACAGCTTGATCCCCACGCCACTCTCGTCTGGCGCCATCTCTTCCGCATCTCCGGCGATAGGCGCGCGGATCTCCCAAACCGCCTCTTCTTCGGGCGTTGTCTCCGGCATCGTGAAGTACGCCGCTGCTGGCATTCCCACCGGGATGAACCCATGCGCGCTCACCCACGCGTAGAGCTGCCCCATGCCCGCGGGTGTCTGGGCGTATGGGCCGTGCATGCCGAGGAACGCAACCGTCGTGGGCTCTGTCTGCTTGACTGTAGCGTCGAGCATCGGGCACCACCTCCTCCGGGTTCTCATACCCAATATCCGCTGGACAGTTGACAGACACGTGCGGCGGGTATACGGTAAACGCGAAACGAACGGCGTATACACCAGGCTACGACCGGCACGCTGCATCCCCGATGGGAGAATCGAGGACTCATGCCCGCAACCAAGCAGGAGATCGCAGACACATTCGAGCGCCACGTCGTGCGCTTCGGCTACGCCAAGGCGAGCGTCGAGGATGTCGCTGCTGAACTCGGCATCTCGAAGCGGACGATCTACCAGCACTTCGACTCGAAACGCGACCTGTACTCCTTCATCATCGGTCGGGTCGCCGAGAAGGAACGAGTGCGTCTGCACGAGATGATCGCCGACGGTCCTACGCCGCGGGCGAAGATGGAGCAGTTCCTCGGCGTGGTGGTCGGCGGGATGCGGCAGCACATCCAGGAGACGTCGAAGGCGGACTGGATGCAGGAGTTCGAGCTGGCCTACGAAGCTATGGCGTCGGCGTACGGCGCGATCGGCGTCGAGCTCGTTGAGGAGGGCAATGCGGCTGGCGAATTCGATTTCGCCGACGCCTGGCTTGCCAACGAGATGATCGGCGCGATGATCACGCACTACGGGGTGCTCGTGCGCGACGATACGACCTTGGATGAGGACGAGGCGGTCGTTGCCGCGCTCATGCGCATGCTCGGGTGCCGCACATAGGACGCGGGTGCCGGCGCTCTTGGGGGGCCTGGCCGAAGAAGGAAGGGTGAGCTTGAGATGTGGTTGTGGATCGGAGCGATCTCGGCGCTGGTCTTCTCGGTGATATGAGTCGCCGCAGGCTCCGTGGACGTGTTCCGCGGGAAGATCGGGATTCTATCGCCGAAGCTGTTGCCGCTGTGGGGATTCCACGCGGGGACGGGCGTCCTCGGCATGTGGCTCTTGCTGCGTGCGACCGGGGCGTAGAAGACACAGCGACGCGAGGGAGGCGTTCGGAATGAAGGCACTGCAGAAGACTGGCGGGTGGGTTCTGCTCGCCATCGGGTTCGTTTGAATCGCATACGTCACCGTGGCGGTCGCCACGGGAGTCGAGGGCTTCGACACGATGGCCGGCCTTGCGCCCGCATTCGCGTTTCATGCGATTGCGAGCATGGCAGGCGCGGGTCTCGTCGGAGCCGCGAAC
>JAENZW010000157.1 GCA_016841065.1 Actinomycetota bacterium | reverse complement strand
GTGCCGCGCTCGACGATCTCACCATCCTCAATGACGAGTATCTGGTCCGAACGCTGCACGGTCGAGAGCCTGTGCGCGATAACGAGCAGCGTCTTGACCCCACGCACGTCCTCAAGGGCGCGCTGGATGTATAGCTCCGATTCGGAATCGAGCGCGCTCGTCGGCTCATCGAGAATCAGCACGTCGGGATTCTGGAGCAGCACCCGCGCCAATCCCAACCGCTGTCGCTGCCCGCCGGACAGCCGCACGCCGCGATCGCCCACGCGCGTCTCAAGACCCTCCGGCAGCTCGCGCACGAAGTCCTCGCTGTAGGCACCGCGCAGCGCCGCCCAGATCCGCTCTTCGGTGACCTCCTCTTCGAGGCCGTACATGAGATTGCCGCGGACGGTGTCGTTGAAGAGCGTCGCGTCCTGCGTCATGAAGCCGATGCGACGGCGAAGCGACCGCAGATCGAACTCCTCGATCGGGATGCCGTCGATCGACACATTCCCGCCGGTGACCTGCCGAAGACGAGGCACGAGATCCACGAGCGTCGACTTGCCCGCGCCCGAACGCCCGACGAACGCGATCATCCCGCCACGCGGGACATCGAACGTGACGCCCTTGAGAACCTCGGTCGTTCCATCCTCGCCGCCGTAGGAGAAGCGGACGTCACGGAACTGGATCGCCTCGTGCACACCGTCGAACATCCGGTCGCCGCTCTTGATCTGCTCCGATGCTTCGGCGCGCTCGATGGTGCTGTAGACGAAGTCGAGGGATTCGATGTACGCGGCCAGAGTCTGACGGGTGACATTGAACTCCTTGGCCTTCATATTCAGCCGCAGAACGATGAACATGAAGATGCCCAGTCCGGCGATGGTGACGCCGAACTTCTCAACACCCACGTACACGATCACGAACACTGCCAGCATGAGCGCAGGGTCGATGATGACCTCGAGCAGGCCCCGCAGCTTGGTGACCCGGACTTGCGTGAGTTCCATGAGCCGAACGGCCTCGCTTACGCGTTCCGTCTCGGGGTCCTCTTGGCCCCTCATCTTGATCAGCCGAAGAGCGCTCACCCGCTCGTCAATCAGTGAGAACACCTCATTGTTGCGGCGTGTCGCTTCCTTGCCCAGCGCCTTGGAAGCCTTGAGATTGCCGCGAACGATCCACGAGATGAAGATCAGCACTACGACGGCAATCAGGGTGAGACGCCAGTCCACGATGAGTAGAAGGACCACATACGCGACCAAGAGGATCGCGCCGGAGATCAGGCTCACGAACTGCAGCACCGCCAGCCCTGCACGGGTGGCTTGCCCGGTGAGCCAGCTCACCAGGTGTCCGTGGTCCTGTGCCGCCCAGAACGACAGATCTCCGTGAGCAAGCGCGGCGAAACCACGCGTGCGCAACCGTGTCACCGTGCGGCTCTGTACGACTGCCGTGTACCAGACGTTCGCGTACTGAACGGCCTGACGCAGCAGTATCGGGATGAACGCAATGAAGAGGAGCGAGATGAGAGTAAGCGGGACATGGAGCGCATCGGTGAGCGCGAGCAACGCGCGCCAGATGAATCCTACATTGTCACCCTCGAACACAGCGGAACCCTGCTCGACGTAGTCGAGGATCGGCATGAGGAGACCCAGCCCGAAACTCTCGAAGACGGCGTAGAGGAGTGCAAAGAACACGAGCAGGAAGGTCTCGTGTGGCTCCATCGCGAGACGACCAAGCATGCGCCGAATAGCTCGTATGCGGAGCGGGTCTTGCTGCACGGGCACTTGCTGCGCCTCCTTCACGGACTGGCCTGTTCGGTACTATCGCACACAACCACTCGCAAGTTCGAGCTGGATTGTCGGACCTCCTCACCAGTGCACGGAACGGCTGACGTTCGTCCGAACGACCTGTAGTATTCCTCCTATGTACTGGCTAGCGCGAAAGACACTCGGTGCCATACGTCGACTGCGTTCCGCATTCGTACTCTGGTACTACCCTCGATACGTGAGGAACGTTGTGGCCGTGTGCGGCCCCAAGCTGCGCATCAACGGCCCGAGCGTGATCTACGGCGGTGAAGGAGTGCGCCTCGGCACGAATGTCAGTTTCAACGGCATCTTCATCTCGGGAGCCGGCGGGGTCACCATCGGCGACAACTTCCACTCCGCGCGGAACGTGCGCATCTTCAGTGTGAACCACGACTACGACCACGGAAGCGCATTGCCGTACGGACCGGAGGTCGTCTCGCGCCCGGTTGTGATAGAGAACAACGTCTGGCTTGCTGACGGGGTCATCGTATGTCCTGGAGCCCGCGTGGGAGAAGGAGTGGTTGCTGGCGCAGGGGCGGTACTGCGAGGACAGATCCCGGCATTCGCGGTTGTCGTGGGCAACCCCGCTCAGGTCGTTCGCTACAGGGATAGGGAGCACTACGAGATGCTCAGCAATCGGGACGGGCTCACCTGAGATCACTCCGGTCCGCCGCGCCTAGTTCCGTCTGTCCGAAGGTCCGCATGGCCTCGAGCATCTTCGCCGATGGCCTCCATTCGGACAGTGGACCTCCGAAGTACGTCTCGCTGAACTCCTCGTCGCTGCTCTGGAGAAGCGCCTCGAGCTTCTGCAGGAACTCATCGGCGCTCGTGCAGTACAGCTCGTGAAACGGCGATTCCACATCGCGGTCGGGCATCCCATCGTCACCCACGAAGCTGAGTGTGCGGAACCCCATGTAGAGCCTATCGAACGCAACACTGGAGTAGGTCGTGACCCCAACGGCGCAGTGATCGAACGAGTCGACCGAGCGAGCGCCGGAGGTCACTTCGGTCACAAACCGCGGGTGCTGCTCGATGGGCCAGCCTCCCGTCGCTCCCGTCTCGCGGAAACGACGGCGTTCCATTGGGTGGGGAAAGTGGATCACGCGACCCTTTGGGTTGGCCTCGAGCCACGATTCGAGAATCTCCATGAGGGCGCTCTCGAGCTCCGTCCTGCGTAGTGCAGCCTCCGGCGGCGTAGATCCAATCATCCCGCGGAGCCAGAATCCCTGCGTGTAGACGCCAACGGTATTCTCGGGCTCCGAGATGTCGCGTCCCGTGTACGCGTCCTCCATCTCCGGCAGATGGATGGGGCCCCACAACTCGAGTACCTGGACTCCACGAGGTCCAGGCAGCTGGAGCGCAGCGTAAACCTGATAGGGATGCGTGAGCAGAAGGCGGTTCGCCGGCAGAACGATCTCATACTTCACTATGCGTCCCGTCGTACCTGTCAGGATGCTCGTCGACACGGAATGCATCTGCAGGAAGACGGAGAGTATGGGCGTCAGAACGTGCCAGGCGCGCATAACGTACGCCTCATCTGACCGTACTGTGCGCGCCCACGAGAGCGCGACTATGCAGTACTCTGCGATGTGCACGTAGCGCGAACCCATCTCGCTTGGCTCCCGACGGTCAATACCGCACAGGAAGACTAGCAACCGGCCGGCCGTTCGTGCCGTCTCCCATGCCCACGATGCTACGGTGGGGCGAGCCGCGGCAGATACATAGACGATCCTCTTGTCGGGGAGATATCGAGCAAACAAGCTCTCCCTCGCCTCCCGGACGCCCGTCTCGTACTCGCAGCAGATCGCATCGGCGGCTGACGTGCGAGGCGTCAATGGGCTGCAAACCACACGAAGCACGAGGCGGCACCAAAGCAGAAGGTCACGAGCCAGATTGCTTGACCTGATGCCGCCCGTCATGAAGGTGAAGTGCTCCGGTCGCTGTTCCAGCGCGTCCAGAACCTGCTGCGCGCGTTCGCCAACGAGCAGTTCGACGAAGCGTCTATCTGATTCTGTGATCCGTGTACCGCCCATGGACTATCCTCGCTGCAGTCTCACTACCCTGGGGCTGACACGATCAGCCTCGATCGCGAATCAGACAATGTGAGCACGTCACTGTCCGCGCACCCACGCGACCTCGGCCGCGAGGCCTTCCGCAAGGCCGACCTTCGGCTCATAGCTGAGTACGCGCTCGGCCATCTGGATGGACGCCCACGTGTCCCGGAC
>JAENZW010000156.1 GCA_016841065.1 Actinomycetota bacterium | reverse complement strand
TGCGTGATCTCGTAGGAGGAGTAGTGGATGAATGTGCCGTGTGTTCCGAGCGCGTCGAGTAGCGTCGTGAGGAAGTCCTCGGAGGGGTTGCGCTCGGGATCGTCGAGCAGCCACTCGGCATGCGTGAGCGTGCCGTCCTGCTCCAGCCGGTGCAGCGACCACTGCACCTTGATCACCTGATAAGTGCTCGTGCCGGGGAAGAGCGGCAGCGCCGGATTGAGCGTCTCGAAGTCCACGAACAGCAGCGGGAAGGCCAGCTCGTCGAGGCGCTTCGCGACCGCGGTGTTGGTCGAGAACGGCACGCCGCTGTAGTCCGGCTGCTCTTCGTCGCGGTGGCACCACGCGTAGAACTCGCACTCGTAGGGCTTCGTGCACAGGACCGACCCGTCCGGCTCGGGCGTCTCGGCCAGGCCCAGCACCCGCATCATGTCCGCGACAACGGGCGCGATCGTCTCGGCGTACTCGAACGCCTCGGCGGTGGCATCCGTGCTTGCGAGGATTCGCTGCGGGTCGTAGTCGCCGCCCGGGTAGACGTAGCTCGTATCCAGGTGCATGAGGGAGGCCCGGCGAGCATCCAAGCCGCAGCCGCGCAACACGTAGAGCTGCACGCCGACATCGGGCAGGTGCTTCTCGGGCCGGTAGCCGGTGGTCGACTTGACCTCGATGAGCTCCCAGCCGCCTTCGTCGAGCCGGTGCAGCACGTCGACGCGCACCTTCACGTTGTCGTAGGTGAACGCGGCTTCGAAAATGTCCGAGGTGCCTCGGTCGATGAGCTCGCGCGTGGTGGCGACGGCCTCGCGGTGGTGTAGATGGTCCTCGGCGACAAGAACGCCACCGGGGTAGCGTTCCTGCGCAAGTGCGCCGACCGCGTTGCCAGCACCGAAGCGCGCCATGGTCTCGGGCGACGGAGGTGTTGCAAGGTCACGGTTGTGCACGGACAGGTACAGCCGGCGATAGCACTGCAATCCGGCCATGTAGCGCGACTTCGAAAGTCGATCGGTCACATCCATGCATCCTCCCAGGCGCGGAATCTAGTAGAAGCATACTGGAGGGGTCTGACACCAGATTGCGAGTCGACGCCATCGTCTAGGTCGACTTCAGCTGATGCGGGTCTGGAGCCTGTTCGCCTCGGTGTGCACGAACACGGTTTCGTTCGCCCCGATCGCGTTCTTCAGCCGTGCCAGATCATCGGGCCCGGCGTGGCCGCCGCTGTGCACGAAGTGCGCCTCGATGCAACAGCTCTCGGCCCACTCTCGCATTGCGCAGCCCTCTCGCTTCCAGTAGCCGCTCCATTGGGACCACACAAGGGCGATGTGTTCCGGGCTGACCTTGTCGAAGACCTTGGTGATCCCGTAGTTGCCGCGAACGCTCATGAGGTAGTCGCCGGGGTGCCCGGCGAGCTCATCAGTCGAGACCTTGCCAGCATCGCTCATCTCATAGACGAGCGGCATCAGACCGGCGTCCTTGAGTCGCTCTACCTGGAAGGGGGCGAAGCACACTCCGATGTGTTCCCACTCGAACTGAGGGACCGCGCTCGACAGGGGAGCCAAGGCTCTCAACACGCAGGCCTGATACGGGTCGATCACGAGCCGTCGGCCGGCACGGCGGGCGGCCTTGTAGCACGATACGAGTCGATCGAGATTCTGCCCGCTGCATGCGACAGTGACGAGTGCGTCTGGCCGGTCGGCGGCGATCGCAGCAAGCCCATACTCGACATCCGTCTCCGTCGGGTAGCCGTGCGAGCCGACGGGGGCACCGAGTGTCGTGCCTTCAAGCAGAAGAACTTCCACGCGCTTGACCCGAGGATCCTTCAGCAGCGCGTCGAAGCGATAGCCGGTGCGGCCGTGAGCTCGCAAATCACCCGTGTAGAGCAGGCGCTGACCATCCGCCTCAACCAGTAGAGCGCGCGAGTCGGGGGCGGCATGGTCGACCGGGATGGCCGTCACAGCAATCGTCCCGATCTGAAGAGGTTCGTTGGTCGGCAACTCGCGCAAGTCAGCGGGGAGTGGAGTGTCCGGGAAGAACACACGACCGACATTCAATAGCGCGAGCGTGCCCTGGCTACCATAAATGGGAATCGCCGGATGGGCGTGATGCACGAGTCCGTAGTGGTCCATGTGTGCGTGCGTCAGGACGATTGCTGCGATGTCAGGTGCGGTCGGGTCCTCGACGTACAGGCCGGGGATATACGGAAGAACCTGCTCGGCCAAGAGCTCCGCCGTGGAGCGCAGAGGCGTGCCGTAGGGGAAGTCCCGTTTCTCGGCGTCGTAGAGCGGCATGCCCAGGTCAAGAAGGATTCGGGTGCCGTCCTTGGAGGCAACTTCGATGCACATGCCGCCGATTCGGTCGGCACCGCCGTGGATGATGTAGTGCAAGCGTTCTCCTGACTTGTCGGGTAGTGTTAGCGCAGCGTGAGGATTGAAGCACACGGGTCTGACATCGATGGGGTGGGGTTACTCGAGAAGCTCATGTAGCTCTGCCGACGCCTCGGTCGACCTGAGGTCCCACGGCCAAAGGATTGGAGCACGCTGACATGGCCCGCATGATGCCGCTGCACATCGGCGACGACAACCCATCGCGTGCCGAGCGCGAGCTGTTCGAGGAGTTCCGTGACGCCTGTCCCGATGATTGGACAGTCCTCCATTCTCTCGACATCGCTCGTCGCTGGAAGGACAAGCCGTTTGGCGAGGCGGACTTCGTCGTGCTCGTCCCGGGTGCGGGGGTCCTGTGCCTCGAGGCCAAGTCGTACGTCTACCGGGATGCCGATGGCATGTGGCACTACGAGTCCGATGGCCCAGGGACTACCAAGAGCCCGTTCGATCAGGCCAACAACGCGATGTGGGCGATCCGAGAGTGGCTGAAGTCTCGCGGAGCCCCCGAGTTGCTCGCCGCCGCAGCCGTGATCGTTCCCGACATGGATGTGCGCGTGGATGGTTCGACCTCGACGGGGTCGATCGAGTGGAGCGGCTGGCAGCTCATCGATCGGTCTCGCTATCGGGCGCGGTCTCTGGAGCAGCACGTCATGCAGTGTCTGGATGCCCAAAGGGGACTTCTCGGCAATCCTCCGCCACCACTCACGCGCGATGACGCTGCCCGAATCACCCGGACGCTGCGTGCGGAAGTCGAGTGCTACGAGAGTCCGCGGGCGCGTATCGAGCGTGCCTCGGACGAGGCGCGGCGCTACACCGATGAGCAGTTCAAGGTTCTCGACCTATTCGGCGACAATCCGCGATTCCTGGTCAACGGCCTCGCCGGCACCGGTAAGACGCTGCTCGCGATCGAGATCGTGAGACGTGCAGTCTACTGTGAGAAGCGAGTGCTTCTGGGGTGCTTCAACAAGATGCTGGGCGAATGGCTGGCTCAAGAGACAGCACCGCTCGGCGACAGGTGTACCGCCCTCACCCTGCACGCGTACATGCGTCAGGTAGCTGCTCACAAAGGCGCGGTGCCGGAGGATGACGAGTACTGGAGCGAGACACTTCCGGGCGAGGCGCTCGAGGTACTCACTGACCCGGTCTCCTCGCCCGAGCTCTTCGACCTGATCGTGCTCGACGAGGCGCAGGATGTGATGGCGAACCCGCTCTACCTGGAGGTTCTCGGCGCATCGCTCATGCAGTATCTGAGCCGGGGTAACTGGGTGTTTCTCGGCGATTTCGCCAAGCAAGCCATCTACAGCCCGCTCGACGGATCCGCCGAGGAGATACTCGAGCGTCACATAGGGTACCGGCCACCTGTGGTGCGCCTCGACAAGAACTGCCGGAACACTCCCCGGGTCAGTCACGCGGCTGAAGCGATAGCCGGGTTCGCACAGGGAGAGGGCTACCGGGATGCCCTGCGTGAAGATGATGGGCGGGAGCCCCTGATCTTCCTCTACGACGGGGCCAAGACGCGCGCCAAGCAGCTTCTGCGCGCGCTGGACGCGCTGCACGCCGAGGGTTTTCATCCGGGGGAGATCGTGGTGCTCTCCCGGCGGAGCAATCGGCATTCGTCCGCGGCGGACGTAGACACGGCGCCATGGCGGGATCGGCTCGAACC
>JAENZW010000155.1 GCA_016841065.1 Actinomycetota bacterium | reverse complement strand
AGACATCGCCGAAAGACTGACGGTCATCGGCGACGCGGATCGCCTGACGCAGGCGGTCGGCAATCTGCTCTCGAACGCCGCCCGCTACACGCCCGAGGGCGGTGCGGTCACCGTCCGGACGTACCTTGATGGGGGCTGCGCGGTGGTCGAGGTCGCGGACACCGGCGTAGGCATTGCTGCCGAAGACGTTGACAAGGTGTTCCGGCGCTTCTGGCGGGCTGACCAGGCACGCGACCGGGAGACGGGCGGTCTGGGTATCGGCCTGGCGGTCGTCCGCGAGATTGCAGAGCGCCACGGCGGTGCGGTCGTGGTCGCCGCACGTGAAGGCGGAGGCAGCGTGTTCTCGCTGAGGGTGCCGCTCGCCGTCGCGTAGGACCCTTCCCCGCTCCACACATACTCTCCACACCGCTTACATGCCCAGCTCATCGCGGGCGGGGACAATCGCACCAGAGACTCCAATACGAGAGGTGCTGCAATGGATTCAAAGACGAAAGCCGCGCTTGCCATCGTGGCAGGCCTACTGGGCGCGTTCATTCTCGGAGGTGTCGCCTTCGGTGTTGTCGTTCCGGTTGTGAGCCACATGCACGGCGCCGCTTTTGACGACCGTGCAGTCCAGTCGCGCGACGGCTACGGCCCGCGCGCTTGGGGCGGCGACGCGAATCAGCGAACCGAGCGGGGACCCGGAATGATGGAAGGTCGTCGCGGTGGCGGCATGATGGGTCCTAGAGGACAGGCGCCCGCTGACCCCCGTTTCGACGGCGGGACGTGGGACTGCCCGAACTTCGATGAGCAGGCCGGTGCACCGCTCGGGCGTTTCGCCCCTCCGGGCGTCGATGCTCCTGCCGACGCCCCCGCTACTCGCTGAGGATGCGAACGGCCTCTCCGGTGGCCTGGACGGGGTACGACTCGGCGACCGGTCCGGTGAACCAGGCCTCGACGCGCTGACCTTCGGCCAGATCTCTCGCCGAAGCCATGGAGCCGTCTTCGGCGAAGACGGCTCCATCTGCGGGCAGTGAGACCGAAGCCTTGTCGTATCCCGTGTCTTCCTCGACGATGCCCTCGATGAGGATAGATGTGGTGTCTTCGAAGACATTGAGAGTCGTGATCGTCCCGCGGATGTCGGGGGACGCGGTAGGCAGCTTTGACTCGTCAGACGAACCACCGCCGCCGGTGCAGGCTACGGCCAGCGCGACCACGGTCACGAGCGCGAGCGCGACTGCGCCCGTGCGGGACATCGAATTGAGCGAATGCAGCATGGCTTCTCCCTGGTTCAACGCTCTGGCGGATTCCTACCCTCTCAGACGCTCGAACAGACGCGGCGGTTCGAGTGCCGGTCCTTCATCCCACCTCTGTACGGCCCCGCGCTCTTGCCAAGGAGCTTCAATGGGTATTGAGACTCAAGACAGCGGATGCGTCCGACGAACGCGACGGGGAGACACAGATGATCTTCGGCTACGAACCGACTCTCTCGAGTCTCATCAACATGGGTGTGGTGGCTTTGGCCTCGCTCGTGTTCGTAGCCCTCGTCGGGATGAGGGTCATCAAGTTCAAGGGACGCACGCACATGAAGGTCCACAAGTACGCTGCGTGGGTCGCCGTGGCGATTGCGACCGCTCACGGGTTCATCGCACTTGCCTACGTGCGGGGTTGGTCGGTCTTCAGCTAGCCGCAAGACGCCGTACGACAGTGCGTTCTTCGAGAGAACTCGTGCCGAAGGCGGTCTGCGACCTACTACCGGCACCCGCTTTCCCCTACAATGACCGCGTGACGGGGGCGCTCCCGCAGCACCATTTCCTCTTCGGCGTCCGAATCCTTCGACAGTTACCCCGGAAGGAGTCCACTCTTGATGCCGGAATCCCAAGGTCTGCGCCCTGATTCGCAAGGCAAGGTCCGCGACATATACGATCTCGGCGACCGTCTCATGCTGGTCGCGTCGGACCGCATTAGCGCGTTCGACGTCGTGCTGCCCGATCCGATCCCGTACAAGGGAGAGGTTCTCACGAAGCTCTCGATGTTCTGGTTCGAGCTGTTGCGCGACGTCGTTCCGAACCACTTCATCTCCGCCGATGTCGCCGATCTGCCGGAGCAGTTCGCACCGCACGCTGATTGGCTTCGCGGCCGCTTCATGCTCGTGCGCAAGGCGACCGTGTTCCCGGTCGAGTGCATCGTCCGCGGCTACCTCGCGGGTTCGGGCTGGAAGGAGTACCGCGAGGCGGGCACCGTGTGCGGCATCTCGCTCCCGGACGGCCTTCGCGAATCCGACAAGCTGGCCGATCCGATCTTCACGCCTTCCACGAAAGCCGAGATCGGGCTGCACGACGAGAACATCTCATTCGACAGAATGGTCGAGATCATCGGCGCCGATCCTGCCGAAGCGCTCCGCCGGGCCTCGATCGAGATCTACTCGCGAGCACGCGATCACGCGGCGACGCGGGGCATCATCATCGCCGATACGAAGTTCGAGTTCGGTGTGGTCGACGGTACCGTGACGCTGATCGACGAGGTGCTCACTCCCGATTCGAGCCGCTTCTGGCCGGCCGACGAGTACGAGCCGGGACGCGGTCAGGCGAGCTTCGACAAGCAGTACGTGCGAGACTGGCTGGAAAGCACCGGGTGGGACAAGACGCCGCCGCCCCCGACGCTGCCGGCAGAAATCGTGGAAGGCACGTCGAACAGGTACATCCAGGCATACGAGCTTGTTACCGGGCGCGACTTCGTGCCCGAAGGGAGCACAGCCTAGTGGCCAGAAGAAGTCAGAACAACCCGCGCTATCGCAAGGACGCGCAGATCGGCAAGACCCGCAAGAGTTCCGCCAGCGCGAAGCCGAAGCGGGACGCTGGCGAGCGCGGCACGTGGACGAGCGCGAAGAAGGACGCCGAGCCGAAGAAGCGGCGCTGGTTCGAGCCGCTACCCACACCGGACACGCCCGAGTTCAAGCGGTGGCGCCGCATCTGGGCGATTCTGTTCGTCATGGGCGCGATGTTCTCGGTGTTCGCGCTCTACCAGAAGGCGGCTCCGATTGGCGCTTGGTCGCTGGTCGCCGCATACACGTGTCTCTTCTCGGCGATCTACATCGACATCACGAAGATTCGCCGGATGCGCAAGGCGATGCTCGTAGAAATGCAGTCGGGGGGCAAGAAGACGACGAAGTCTTCGGCAGATGAGGGCACGGAGAAGAAGGGACGCTAGGGTATGGCGCGCTACGAGATCTACGTCACGTACAAGAAGGGCATCTTCGACCCGCCCGGTGCCACGGCCGAGAGGGCGCTGCGCAACCTCGGCTACGAGGGCGTCGAGAGCGTGCGGATCGGCAAGTTCATCCAGGTCGAGGCGGATACGGACGAGGCGACGGTCCGCGAGATGTGCGACAAGCTGCTCGCGAACCCGGTCATCGAGGACTACCGCATCGAGATAGTCGGGGAGGCGTAGAGCATGCGCTTCGGCGTCGTCATCTTCCCGGGCAGCAACTGCGAGCAGGACGTCGTGCACGCCGCGAACCTGCTCGGCTTCGAGGCGGAGTACGTCTGGCACGGCGACACGTCGCTCGACGGCTTTGACGCGGTCGTGCTGCCCGGCGGCTTCTCGTACGGCGACTACATCCGCTGCGGCGCGGTCGCGCGCTTCTCGCCGGTCATGAACGAGGTCGTGCGCTTCGCCGAAGCCGGTGGCCCGGTCATGGGCATCTGTAACGGCTTCCAGATTCTCTGCGAGGCGCACCTGCTTCCAGGTGCGCTGCTCCGCAACGACACCCTCAAGTTCATCTGCCGAGAAGTACCGCTCCGTGCCGAAGAGAGCGTCTGCCAGTGGCTCGACGTCGAGCCCGGCACAGTGCTGCGCATCCCGATCAACCACAACGAGGGCAACTTCATATGCGACGCCGAGACGCTCCAGCGCATGCGCGGAAACGGGCAGATCGTGCTGCGCTACTGCGAGCCGGACGGTTCGCGGGTCGACGGCGGGTCGGCGCCCAACGGCGCGCTGGACGACATCGCCGGCATCTGCAACGAGAGCGGGAACGTCTTCGGCTTGATGCCGCA
>JAENZW010000154.1 GCA_016841065.1 Actinomycetota bacterium | reverse complement strand
CCGGCCGAGATTGCGCGCCTCGCACACCTGAGGCCGTCGGCGATAATCGCCGCGCCGCGAAGCGAATCGGATCTGCAAGCCGAGGCCGCGCTTGAGCTCGCGATCGGCCTGTCGGACGCGGTGACCGCGCTCGTCGTCGTGGCTGAGCCATCCGGTGCCGAGCCCGGGAAGCCCGGTCACGGCGGCAGCGCAATCGTGTTGCTCGGCGACGTCGTTGCCGAAGCGACCGAGGACGATGAAGTCCTGACCGCCGACATCGTGCTTCCGCTCATTCCGCCCGAATCCCGGGGCCCGATCCCTGGCGTGCCGACGATCCTCCAGCAGAGGCTTGCACACCACCGCGGCGAGCGCGTGGCCGTCGACTATCCCGCCGACCTGTCGTAGCAGGGAATCGCGCCACCGCGCGTGGTAGAATCCTCCTGCGACGCGCGGGGGTGCTAGGGTCTCCCTGCTTTCGAACTGCCTGGTCTCAAGCGAATCGAGAGGGTTTCGATGACGTACCCGAAAGTCACGGTGGTCGGCGCGGGACAGGTCGGCGCGACCGCCGCATTCCTTCTGGTCACGAAGGGTTTGGCCGATGTCGTGCTCGTCGACGTTGCCGACGGACTGCCGCAGGGCAAGTCGCTAGACATGATGCACAGTCGGTCCGTGGAGCAGTTCGGGCCGAGGATCTCGGGGACGAACGACTACGCGGACACGGCGGGATCGGACGTCGTCGTGATTACGGCGGGGCTGCCGCGCAAGCCCGGCATGAGCAGGGACGATCTGCTCGCGGCGAACTCCCAGGTCGTGCGCTCCGTGATCGGGCAGGCGCAATCGGCGTCACCCGACGCGCTCGTCATCTGCGTGACGAACCCGCTCGATGTGATGACGTATCTTGCGTGGCGCGAGTCCGGCTTGCCTCACACCCGGATCTTCGGCATGGGGGGAGTGTTGGACTCAGCGCGGTTCGCGTACGCGATCTCTGAGGCCACCGGCGCGCCAGTGGGTACGATCCGCGCGCTCGCGTGCGGAGCGCACGGGGATGCGATGGTTCCGCTACCCCGCCACTCGACCGTCGACGGCAAGCCGCTGACCGAGCTACTCGACGCCGAGGCCGTTCGCGCTCTGTGCGAGCGCACGGTGAACGGTGGAGCCGAGGTCGTCGCGCTTCTGAAGACCGGCAGCGCGTTCTATGCACCGGCTGCATCAGTCGTGCACATGGTTGAGGCGGTGCTCACCGACAGCGGCGCTACGATGCCGAGTTGCGTTCGGCTTTCCGGTGAGTACGGCGTCGAAGACGTCTACATGTCGATGCCCGCGACGCTGGGCGCCGAAGGAGTGCGTGCGATACCCGAACTCGACCTGGACGCGGGTGAGCTGGCGGCCCTGCGTGAGTCGGCTGCCACGATCGGCGAGGCGCTCGATGCCATGGGCTTGCGAGGCTAGCAGCTGTGGAAGCAGCGACCATCGCCGGTGTCGTTCATCAGGCCATTTGCCAGGCGGCAGTGGAGCTTCGTCCCGACGTACTTGCCGCGATGCGAGAAGCACGCGCTCGAGAGGGCTCTTCGCGCGGACGCGACGTACTCGACCAGCTTCTCCAGAACGCTGCGATAGCCGCAACCGATCGCGTGCCGATCTGTCAGGACACCGGGACGGTCTGGGCGTGGATCGAGCTTGGCGCCGAAGAGTGCATCGTCGGCGACCTGCGATCAGCCATTGATGAAGCTGTCGCATCCGCGTATCGCGAGTCGGGCCTGCGCATGAGCGTCGCGCGCGATGCGCTCTTGGATCGGGGCAACACCGGCGACAACACGCCAGCCTTCATCGATCTCACCTTGCGGCCCGGACCGGGCGCCACAGTGAACGTCATGCTCAAGGGCGGTGGCTCGGACAACGCTTCCGTTCTCAAGATGCTCGATCCCGCAGACGGTATCGATGGGGTTCAGCGCTTCGTGCTGGAGACCGTCGAAGCCAAGGCAACCGGCGCATGCCCTCCGCTGATCGTGGGGGTGGGCGTTGGAGCGACGTTCGACAAGGTCGGCCTTCTTGCGAAGCGAGCGTTGCTGCGAGCGGTTGGTTCTTCGGCAGATGATGAGAGGATCGTTCGTTTCGAGGAGGAGCTGCTGACCGCGATCAACGCAACGGGAATCGGACCTGCGGGCGTGGGCGGCGACACGACGGCTCTCGCAGTCCACATAGCGACAGCGCCGTGCCACATTGCGGCCATGCCGGTGGCGGTCAACATGGGATGCAGTGCCATGCGGTCGGTGAGCATGAATGTCGGCTGAGCTGCCCGGCACCGGCGCCGAGGAGAACCGTCCGTTCGACATTAGCGGCGCGGTCGAGGTCTCGAAGGGCTCCTATCGAAGGCTGCTCGGCAACTCGAAGTTCCGCCGCCTGTGGTTCGCGCAGTTCGTCAGCGGGGTCGGAGACTGGCTCGTCATCGGATTCCTGATGCCGCTCGTCACGTCGCTGTCGGGCGGTTCTTCGTTCGCGGTTGCCGGCATCATGATCGCGAAGATCATCCCGTCATTGCTGTTCAGCTCGGTCATCGGTGCGCTCGTCGACCGCTTCGATCGGCGTCGCACGATGATCGCATGCGACGTATCGAGAGCGATCCTTGCGCTGGGCTTGCTGTTCACGAACAGCCTCTGGGTAATCTACTTCATCGTCATGTCGATGGAGGTTGCCTCTCTGTTCTTCGGCCCGGCGAAGAACACGCTGATACCGCATCTCGTTGAGGACAAAGGCGACATCACGGCCGCAAACGGCCTGTCCTACACGACGCAGCAAGGCAGTATGGTCATCGGCCTCGCCGCATCCGGCGGCATCCTGGCCGGGTTCGAGTTCGGCGTGCGCAGCTTGCTTCACTCGGGCCTGCCGCTCGTCGATCGGCTGGTCGGCCCCTTCGCGCCAGCTCTGCTGGGACCGCGCGCGGGTGTCATCCTCGACATGCTGACGTTCGTCGTCTCGGCAATCACCATCACCGGGATTCGCGTGCACGCGAAGGCCGCCCGGAGCAAGGCCGGTCTCGATCTGTCGTTGCTCGGACACGACGCGATAGACTCCTACAGGTTTCTGCGCAGTCACCGGGAACTTCGCGGATTCCTGGTCACGATCGGCTTCGCGATCCTCGGCGGTGGCACGCTCATACCGGTCGGTCTGGTTCACGTGCAGCAGAACCTCATCGGCGGCGTGCCGATTCTCGAGCGCTTCGAGTTCCTTGCGAGACTCGCTGCCGCGCCGCAGACGTTCATCCTGCTGTTCATGGCCGTCGGCATGATGAGCGGGGCGCTCCTCGTGCCGAGGCTTGCCGGTCTGATGTCGCTACAGCTCCTGTTCCTCGGCGGCGTGTGGGGCTTCGGTCTGGCGATGTTCGGCTTCGCTTCCGTCGAGCTCTACTGGGTCGCCGGCCTATTCGCGGCTGGAGCGGGCTTCGGCATCGCGACGGTTACCGTGGCGGGCAACTCCTACGTCATCCACACCGTTGCTGATGAGATCCGGGGACGCGTGTTCACGGCGCTCGAATCCGTCATCCGGGTCTCGCTCTTGGTCTCGATGATCGTGATGGCCCCGCTTGGAGACCTTGCAGCTGCCGCTGTTCGCCGACTCGTGGAGGTCCGCAACATCTACCCCGGCAACCTGCTCCTCACCGGCTCCCAGATCACGCTCCAGCTCGCTTCGCTCCTCGTGATGGCCGCCGGGGTGTACGCTCTGAGGACGTTGTCGTGGCGAAGCAACGGAAGGACCGTGGCCGAAGATGAGTGACGCGCGCACCGCCATCAACGTGCATTTCCCACCCGATCGGGCCGCACTCGCCTCGTTGCGCTCGGGAGATGCGGTCCTGCTCTCCGGCCCCGTGTTTACGGCGCGCGACGCGACTCACGAACGGCTCGCAGCCGAGCTGGCCGAGAGTGGGGAGCTGCCCTTCGGTCTCGCGGGTCAGGTGCTCTTCTACGCTGGACCCACGCCGCCGGCTGCCGGCCGTCCTGCAGGGGCGATCGGTCCTACGACCGCACGGCGCATGGACGCCCACACGCCCGCTCTGCTTCGAGCGGGTGTCGCGGCC
>JAENZW010000153.1 GCA_016841065.1 Actinomycetota bacterium | reverse complement strand
GCCGCGCGCCCACTGGCGCAGACGGGCCTGCGGCTCGCCGATCTCCTCGAGGATGCCTTCGAGCAGCGACGTCAGGTCTTCGGCGTCGAAGAGCTCGTACTTGATCGATGAGCTGCCTGTGTTCAGCACGAGAATGCGCAGCGTGGTCCCCCTCGGGTCGGTTCGGACGTCGTCCTCTTGCGTCTATTCCCGAAGTGCGGCGGATGGCCTGCCGAAGAAGGGCGATTCGGACTGCGTCGATTGAAGGCACGTCCCGCAATCACCGCGCGCACGCCGACTACGGTTAGAATGTGGGCAGGTCGGAGGCCCGAACAAAGGGAGACGAAACACATGGCGACAACTCGTGGACTGCGGAGAGCAACACTTACCCTCGTACTCGTCGTTCTCATTGCGCTTGGATTGAGCGCGATCGCGGGATGCAAGACGACTGAGCACAAGTCCGTGGTGCGCGAGGAGCCGATCGCCTATCAGACAGTCGAGCAGGAGGACGCAAGCCTGCCCGAAGGTGAGACCAAAGTCGAAGTAGCAGGGCAGCCCGGGGTCTTGGAGGTCTCGTTCGACCAGACGTGGGTCGACGGAGAAATGACCGAGGAAGTCCAGGTCGGCCAATCGGTCAAGACGAAGCCTGTCGATGAAGTCATCACCGTGGGCACGAACCCGGGCAGTCTGGTCTACCTCCAGAGAGACGACAACACGGTCAGGTTCTTCAGAGCCAACGCCGACGGTAGCGAAGCGAAGGAGTTCGCTACCTTCCCTGATTACGGCGGAAGCTACGTACCTTCGATGGGCCGGAACAGCTTCGACTCCTACGAGATCGCGTGGAGCGCTCCGTACGTGATCATGGAGCACTACGATCACATGCAAGGTGGTTCCCTGCAGCTCGTGAACGTCAAGACGGGCAAGAAGAAGGCCGTCGTGCCAGCGGGCGAGAATCACATCAGGCCATACTCGTTCTCGCCTGACTGCACGAAGATCTACTACGTCGTCGACAAGTCCATGCGTCCGGGCGCGGCGCCCGATGACTCCTTCTGGGTCTACGACATCGCATCCGGCAAGTCGAAGAAGCTCATGGGCGGCGGCGCGCACTCGGTGCTGATCTTCAGCCCGGATGGCAGCAAGGTCGGCCTCGTCGATCTCGCCCTGATAGGTCGTGGCAAAGGAATCACCATCATGGACTCTGGCGGCGGCAACCAGAAGACCACAGATGAACTCCCCGATAGCCCGGCGTTCTTCAATGAGAACGGCAGCGTGCTCTATCTGGATGACGGCCGAAGCATGGTCGACGTGGCCGACGACAACTCGCTGTCGAACCAGCGCTCAGCCAGTCTCGGTGATGACATTCCGAACTCGATACACGCGGGTCTGCTGTTCACGCGCCTGGCGGTTAGCTACAGGATCAGCGACAGCGGCTTCACCCGAGTCAGCGATCTGAGCGGCTCGGGTGACGTCTGGGAGATTGGCCCGGGGTGGAGACCTGATGGCAGGGCCGCCGCATTCATCTCGAGCGGCGAGGGCAACCCCGAGGTCTACGTGATCGACTCAAACGGTGGGACCACTCGATGCACCAACGACTTCGAGAAGCAGTTCGATGCGCGGTTATGCTCGTGGTAGCTCGTCCGGGCACCCGCGGTCGCAGGACAGCCTGTACAGCGTGCCGCAGGCGAAGGCAGTAGCTTGTTCTGCACAAGATGTGGCACCCAACTCGGGGCTCGCGCCGCGTTCTGCAAGCAGTGCGGCAATCCCACTTCGGCCACGATTCGTGGGGTCGCACGTGACGAGCCCACGGCAGCGCCGACTAAAGCTCGACGACCCGGCCGTGTTGCATGGGTCGCCGTGCTCCTCGTATTCCTCGGTCTCATCGTCGCGGCCGTCGCAATCCGACCGAGCCCCAATCCGGAGAAGGAGGCGACCGCGCCGGCGCCAAAGACCGCCAGGTGGGTGACGTGCTTCAGCTGCGATGGGGCGGGCAAGACGCAGAGCAGCAGCGGTACGTGCAGCGCATGCGGCGGGTTCGGCTACGCTGACTCGCCTGGTACGCCGACCACATACACCCCAACATGCAGCTCGTGCGGAGGAAGCGGCAAGCGGACTGTCACAGCGGGTAGCACATGCATCGTCTGCCTGGGGGCTGGCGGCTGGGAGGCAGGACACCCGCCGTGGTAGACGCCTGACCGGGTTTCCGCGCGGCGACGAAGCAAGTGAAGTGCACCACTACCTCATGGCGTAGCGGTACTCCCCATCTCCTATCAGGATGGTCAGGACGAGCGGACTCGTGGACGACTCGACTTCCTCGGGGCATTCGACCAGCTGGTGTACGCCGAGGGAAGCCAGTGGTGCAACGCTGGTGACGTTCGCGTACGTGAAATCGCCGTCCCTGTCGTCGCAGATCGCGAACCCGTTGTAGGTGTAACCGTCGTTGTAGTCGGCCGTGACAGAGTAGACCTCGTCGGCCGTAACGTCCTGCTTCATCAGGTTCTTCACCGTGGCGTTCACGTAAATGTAGACAGACCCGCTCGGAGCGTCGTAGTAGCTGTATGCGGAAGACGTGTTCTTCGGCGTGACCTTGCGCGAGAACTCCACGGATTTCAGTGTGAACTCCAAGTCTGGCGACGAGATGGTCTCCCCGAGTCTGATGTCCTGCAGCGACGAGGTCTCTCCTGCGTCTTCGGGTGTCGCCAGCTCTTCCCCTGCGCCGACGGGCTCTTCGTCGGGCGCATCCGCCGCAGTTCCGGTGGCTCCGGTCTCTGGTGCTGACGCAACGATCACGTCGTTGCCGGAGCCGCGAGTAATGAGGACGACCGCGGTTACCGCCACAATGACAACCACTACCACGAAGGCGGCATTCGCCATGAACCACTTCTGCTTGTAGAGCGGACTCCTGGGCGCGTGAACCGTCGTCTCTTCCGTGGCGATCTGACCCTGTTCCACCGTTGCCCTCCCTTGAACATGAATGAACCTTTCGCTGGCGCGCTGAGTCTAGCAGAGGACCATCGGAGGTTGCTGTGTCGTCTGACGAAAACAGGCCGAGAAGCGGATTCGCCTCTCGACCTGCGTAGTCTCTATGGCGGGAGTGACGGGGCTCGAACCCGCGACCTCTGGCTTGACAGGCCAGCGCTCTAACCAGCTGAGCTACACCCCCGCATGAGGTGGTCCGCCGAAGCGGACAGCGGACGTATTGTAACGACCACACCGCAGGCTGTCTACCGCAGGAAACGACCGCCCCCGACGCGCATCCGCGGGCCGGGGGCGGACCTGCAAGCGCCCGTGACGCTACTCGAACATCTTGTCCAGAAGCAGGTTCGCCAGCTGTGACCCCAGGCCGGCCGCATCGTCTCCGTACGCGGCTGTCGGCCAGTCGATCCTGATCACGGCATCGCCTTTGAGCACCAGGACGCCGACATTGCCACCCGCGAACGTGCATGCGATCGCCGTATCGCCCAGACCACTGACATCCTGGATGGTCGCTGCCTCAGCGAATCCCTTGGCGGTCTCGAAGCCTGACTCACCACCCGCGACGTCGACCCCGATGTAGAGCTTCGTGTTGGGCTGTCCCTCGTTGGTGTAGCCCGCTGTAGGCCTGCCGCTCTGCGCGGCGCTACCCGCCTCCGGGAAGTAGGTCATCGTCTTGCCGGTGATGGCACCGACTTCGTCTTCGGTGATCACGTCTGAGATCGCCCAGCCGTCGGGCAGCGAGATCTCGGCCGACTCGGCGGCTGCGGGTTCGGCTGCCGCCGGGGACTCCGTCTTCTTCTCCTCGCTCCCGGAAGAATCCGACTCAGACTTGGACGAACACCCAACCGCACCCAGTAGTACAAGCGCAAGTGCAAGTACGAGCAGTCTCCGGTACATCGCGAGTCTCCTATCGCTCCAGACGGTTAGTGATGCGTTGGGACCGTGTATACCACACGCATAGGTCGGCCTAACGCCCGACGCTCATCTCACGCTGGGTCGGCCAGCAGGCTCTCGTAGAGTCCCTCCAGCCTGACGACCGCGTCGCGCTTGTCGTGCTCGCGCGCGACGTAGGGCGGACCGGCCTTCCCGAGCCGTTCGCGAAGCTCGCGGTCGCGCATGATGAGCGCGAGCGCTTCGGCCATCGAAGCGGGACCGAACGGCGGCCCGAGT
>JAENZW010000152.1 GCA_016841065.1 Actinomycetota bacterium | reverse complement strand
GCTAGGGCTCGGAGCGTTTCCGACGGCTTCGCCGCTGGCCCTCGGCTTCCACGGTCACACGGGCAACCAGGTCGCGGGCAAGGCGATCCACGAATCCGATCTCCTCATCGCCATAGGTACACGGCTCGACGTTCGGCAGACCGGTAGCCGAACGGGCGAGTTCGTCGCGAAGGGGCGAGTCGTGCGGATTGACCTGGACGCGACGGAACTCGACAATGCGCGCGTGCACAGCGAACTTGTGATTCGCGGCGACGCGAAGTCGGCGCTCGAGGCGATCGGTTCTCGGCTGGCCGGGACGCAGTTCCCGGATTGGGCGGCGTGGCGCGCCACGATCGCGGAATGGCGCGACCTCTATCCGCTCGCATTCGACACTGCAGGGCTTCTGAAGCCGCAACAGGTCGTCGAGGCTGCGAACTTGGCCTCCGCGAACCGCAAGGTGGTAGCGGTCACAGGAGTCGGAGCTCACCAGCAGTTCGTCGCGCGCCACTTCGATTTCGACGCGCCGGAGCGGGTGCTGCTCACATCGGGCGGACACGGAGCCATGGGCTACGATGTCCCTTCGGCCATGGGTGCTCAGGCGACGCTGCCCGACTACCTGGTGGTCTGCTTCGCGGGTGACGGTTCGGTCCAGATGAACATCCAGGAGTTCGCGACTATCGTCGAGCGCGGGTTGCCGGTGAAGGTGGTCGTTCTCGACAACCACCGGCTCGCCATGGTGTCGCAGTTCCAGAACCTCAACTGGGGCTGCGATCCAACATGCGGGGACAAGTGGAATCCCGACTTCGCGGCAATCGCGCGGGCGTACGGGATGCAGGCCGTCACCGTGGAGAGCGCGGATGAGCTCGACGCTGTGTTCGCAACCGCGTTCGCAGCCGACGGGCCGTACCTCGTCCACGCGATCGTCGATCCTGCCGAAGATGTCCGGCCCATGCTTCTCGCGGACCAGGCCATGGATGAGATGTGGGACGCGTGAGCGAGACGCTCCTCGTCATCAGCGGCGGCGTCGAAGCGATTCCCGGAATCCAGCGCGCGAAGGACATGGGGTTGCACGTCGTTGTGGTTGACGGCTCCCTTGCGGCGCCCGGTCTGGCCCTCGCGGACGACCAGATCATCGCGAGCACTTACGACGTGGAAGGCGTGATCGCCGCAGCTAAGCGCTACGCGCAGTCGCGCCCCATCGACGGTGTCATCGCCATGGCCGCCGACGTGCCGCGTACGGTCTCCGGCGTTGCGGAGGCGCTCGGGCTGCCGGGACTGTCTCGCGAGACCGCTGACCTGGCCTCGGACAAGCTGCTGATGAAGGAGCGACTTGCCGAAGAGGGAGTTGCCGTTCCGTGGTTCGCAGCAGTTGCCTCGGTCGATGACGTGAGAAGCGCCGTCTCGGAGCGCGGCTATCCACTCGTGATGAAACCCGTGGACAGCAGGGGTGCACGCGGGGTTCTGCGTCTCACCGAGGGTGTCGACCTTGACTGGGCCTACGGGCACTCGGTGTCGCAGTCACCGTCCGGGCGAGTGATGGTCGAAGAGTTCGTTCCGGGTCCGCAAGTCAGTACCGAATCGGTCGTGCTCGATTCCTGGGCCACGACTCCCGGCTTCATAGACCGCAACTACGAGCATCTAGAGCGCTACTCGCCGTGGATGATCGAGAACGGCGGTCAGCAGCCTTCACGCCTCGCTCCGGAGGACGCGCGTGCGGTCAAGGACACTGCCGTGGCGGCTGCGAGAGCACTCGGCATCGTCGGGTGGACCGCGAAGGGCGACATCGTCCTCGGGCCTGACGGTCCGGTAGTGATCGAGATGGCCGCGCGACTCTCCGGCGGGTGGATGAGCAGCGATCAGATACCGCTTGGCACGGGGGTCGACTTTCTGGGGGCGGCAGCATCGCTCGCCCTCGGGCGAGACGTGGATCGCGCCGACCTCGAGCCTCGCCAGCAGCGCGGCGTCGCCATCCGCTATTTCTTCCCCGAGCCGGGGCGAGTGACGGCTGTTGGAGACATCGAGCGTCTGAAGCGCGAGCTGGGGGTATACCGGATCGGGCTGGCGGTCGGGGTTGGTGACTCGGTCGATACGCCGACCGATCACACGAAGAGGGCAGGATTCGTGATGGCCATCGGTCGGGACTCCGCCGAGGCAGTCGATCGCGCCGAGAGAGTCGTAGAGAGCATCGGCATCGAAACGGCGCCAGCGTGAGCCTCCCGACGCGGAGTCCGGGGCACTCGAATCTGTGTCGAGGGGGCGATACCGGATGAACGAACTAACCAGCACCGTCATGGAGTCAGTCGATCTTCGCAGGGAAGGCAAGAGAGAGCAGGCAGACGCGGCACTTTCAGCATCTCTGCGACGCTTCGCGCCGCGGCTCCCTGGAAGGCTCCGCGACGGCCTGCTCGACGAGATAGGGCGTATCTCTACGCCCTCGGATCGGCGAAAGGTATCGGTTGACCTCGGTCAGCAGCTCACGGAAGCGGGATTTAAGTCCATGGACCAAGGGACGTGGCTGGTCCTGTGCAACGTGCTGATCCAGCATTGGCTGTTCGAGGCTTCAGGAGTCGCCCGCGACAACGCGAGAAAGGCGGCGTTGCTCTTCGCCACAACGGCACAGGGAAGACGGAATCAGCTCGCCATCTTCCATGCTCTCCAGGCCAGTCTGGATCTCGGCGATTTGCCGCTCGCTTGCCATTTTCGCTCCCAGCTGGGGAGTGCTGCGGGGGTACCCCAAGAAGTCGACAGCTACATTCGGATGTGTTCGGGCGAGGACTGTAGCGGTCTCGCAGACGCTCGGCAAGACAAGATGTCGAAGAGCTTCCGCGACCTGATCCGCGGGCGCTCGGTGGCCGCAGTGGGACCGGCTCCGTGTGATGGGCCGGTTGGTGAGGAGATCGATGCCTTCGACGTCGTCGTCAGATTCACCTACTGGGGCCCCGACAATCTCCCCCCCAGCGCCGATTTCGGGACCAGGACCGACGTCTCCTACTACAACGTCTCCTTGGGCCGCCGAATCGTCCGGGACAAGCATGAGCCGCATCTGACCGATCTGCGATGCCTGGTGTTCAAGGAACAGGGGTTCGTACTGCGCGGTTTGCCGTGTCGCTCGGCGCACTGGCCGCACACCGTCTTCTTCACGGGCCATCCGAACATGATTCCGGTCTGCGTCTTTGACCTGCTCCACTTCGATCCCGCACGAGTCAAGATGTTTGGGACGAGCTTCTTCCTCTCGAAGACCAGTCATCACGACAACTACGTTTCGCGCCCCGCGACTCGCAATACCAACCCTTCGCTGCTGGCAGATCACGATCTCTGCTCTCAGGTGAACTTCGTCCGACATCTGTACAAGGCAGGCCTCGTCGAAGCGGGCGGCGTCTGTGCTGAGGTGCTCGAGATGGACGAGATGGAGTACCTTCGGGGGATGGAGGGAGTCTATGACGCCTCCTGACGCGCATGACCGACGTTCCTCGCGGACTTACGAATCTGGGTCACGATGACACACAACAGAGTCTCCCTCTACGCGATCTTCCACCTGAATCTCGCGTATTCCTCAATCGAGGAAGCGCAGCGCGCCACGGTAGTCGAGCGCTGCTACTGGCCGCTGCTGCGCCTTGCCGAGAAGCACTCGCTGCCCTTCGGCATCGAAGCGACCGCGTACACGCTGGAAGCTGCAGCTGAGGTCGACCCCTCATGGCTCGCCAAGCTGCGCGAACTCGTTGCGAACGGCACATGCGAGCTGGTTGGCGCGGGATACTCGCAGCTCATCGGCCCGCTCGTGCCGCCGGAGGTCAACGGGGCGAACCTGCGGATCGGCAACGTTGCCTACGAGCGCCTCCTCGGCGTGAAGCCACGCGTCGCGCTCGCGAACGAGCAGGCGTATTCGGCAGGGCTCGTCGGCCACTACCTGGACGCCGGGCACCAAGCGCTTTTCATGGAGTGGGACAATCCCGCCTTGTACCACCGCGAATGGGACCCGCAGATGCGGTACCTCCCTCAGGTGGCCGAAGACCAGCAGGGGCGCCACATCGAGCTCATCTGGAATCTCTCGACCGCATTCCAGAAGTTTCAGCGCTACGCGCACGGTGATCTTGAGCTGGGTGAATACGTCGACTACCTGCGCAGTCATGTGAGTGATGAGCCGCGC
>JAENZW010000151.1 GCA_016841065.1 Actinomycetota bacterium | reverse complement strand
GCAGACTCGACCGCGTACTCGGGCGACGTCGTCTGCGTCATCGTCGCCGTCGGGTAGACGTCGTCGGAGATGTAGCCGCTACTGCCGGCATCGGCCGCAATCGGCGGCATGACCGTTGTGGTGGCCGCGTCAGCGGACACCGACTCCGGCTCAGCCCGGCCAGGGAGCTGATGCCCGCACGCGGGACAGAACCGAGCATCCGGCTTGAGTTGACCTCCGCACTGGGGGCAGAACATCCGTCGCCCTAGCCGACGGGCTCGTCGGGCGAGTCCGGAGGCTCAGGCGCAGGTGCGTCCGCCGTCGCGGGCTGCTCGGCGGGTTCTACCTTCGCGCCGCACTTCACGCAGAACGTCGCGGCGTCGGGAATAGACGCGCCGCAGTTCGCGCATGCGGGACCCGCGGGCGCCTTGGTGATCGCTGCGCCACACGATACGCAGAACGTCGCTCCCGGCGGGTTCACCACACCGCACTGCGCGCACGCCTCGCCAGCGACAACCACAGGTCTCTGCAGCTCATCGATGCTGTTCTGCAGTCCCGCCATCTGCGTGTCGAGTCCGGCGATGTTTGCGAACAGGTCGTCGAACTGAGCGATACCGAGCGGCTCCTGGCGGTTCATGTCGTACGCCATCCGCCCAACGACCAGGAACACTTCATCGCGGTTCTTGCTCAGCTGACCGAGCTGGTTCTTGAGCTTGCCGACCTCGATCATCTTCTGTGACTCGGCGATACCCTTGTTCGCCATGTTCGAAAGATCGTCTAGAAGACCCACCGTCCATACCTCCTCATTCAGCCGCTGGCGTGCGTTCGGGCGAGCCCTACTCGCCCTCCCAATCAAGCACAGTGCCGAGACCGTCGTACATATCGGTCATCGCGCGGTTGTCGGACCCATCGTAGTACTCCGAAATCATATCCGAGACATCGCCGTAGTCGCGCCCTTCGGCTCGCTTCAGAACGTCCTCGACATTCGTAGCGTACTCTCCAGTCAGATGGCTGCAGCCAGCAGCAATGTCAGCGTGCTCACGATCGTACGTATCCGGCGGCCGAAGACCCTTGAGCTTCTTGGCACCCGACTTGATCTCCTTGAGGGCAGCTCTGGCGTCGGTCGCGGCCTCGTCCCAGTCACGGGCGTCGATCTCGCGGTCGTAATCCTCGTCGGGGTAGTAGAACGGCTCCAGCGCGTCGTACAGGTCGCCCTGCGCGTGCGAGATGTCGTCCCAGAGCTCGTCGACACGATCCTCGTACGCGCTCACACTCATCGGCTTCAGGAACATCGAATAGCCGAAGTAGGCGGCGGCCACGACAGCCACGATGATGAGCAGCGGGCGGTAGGACGTGCGACGGGGACCTGGAGCGCCCGCGCTCGGTGTCTGATACACGGCACCCTGGGGGCCGATCGCCGGCTGCGACGCTCCGCAACTCTCACAGAACCGCGCGTCATCAGGATTCGTGTTCCCGCAGGCAGGGCAGTACTTCATGTTGTCACCTTTCGCGAGCCGCGGTCACCCGCGGACGATCATACCGGCACCTGCGACCACCCTAGAAGTGACCGTGCACCGGACACGGTTCGACCTCGCCGTCGTGCAGATGGTAGCTATCGTAGTCTGTGGGGCAGTACAGGGCTTCCTTGATGAAATCCGGCACGAGTGTGTATTCCCAGTCCGTACCGTCGAGATCAGAGATGGAACGGCTGGGGTCATCCGCGAGATACACTTGCGCAGCACCCTCGAGAGTACGCTGGTTCGCGAAACACGAAGCCTCTTCGGCCGAGGCCTTGGCGTCCTCGAAGTCGCTCTCATCATATGTCCCGGAATCGAGACCAGCTTCCACGAGGCTCCCGCCGAGTTCCTCTCCAAGCACGGCGAACGCATCGAGATCGAGCACCTGAATCGCCGACGCCAGCTTCGTGAGGCCGCCGACATAGAACTCAATGAAGTCCGACTCGGAGAACTCCTGCTCGATCAACGTGTCGGCCTCATCAGAGTCACTGGCCTTCTTGAGAATGTCGTTCGCGCGGCCCATGAACTCCGAGAAGCCCTCGAGCCCGGCGACGAGATCGTCGTTCGCATCTTCGAACGCTTTCGGCGGCTTCAGCCCCTCCGCACGCCGAAGCGCATCATTCATCTGGTCCGTCGACTCATCGAATGCCTTCTTGCCGGCTTCGAAGTCGTCGCCGTCCATCTCATTGAAGCCAGCCATCGCCTTTCCGAAGTCAGTGAGGATCTCTTCGGCGGCCTTCTTGTACTCCGCCTCGCTCATCGGACGCTGGGTCATGTACCACCACGCCCCCGCACTGAGGATCGCCGCAAGCACGACCGCGATGATAGCGACGAACGGGCCCTTGCCGCGCTTGGGTTCCGGCTGCGGCGCCGCCACCGGTGGCTGTTGCACTCCCTGCTGTGCCCCGCATCCGTCGCAGAATCGCGCGTCTTCGGCCAGCTCCCTACCGCACGATGCACAGAACGCCATGGACTCTCCATCCTCCGATGCGGGAACGGCCTGCGAGCACACAACAACCAGAGCGCCACGTACTCGCGCCTCGCTAATATATCGTAATCTGAATGGAATTCCTTGACTGCGAGATGACGACGGAAAGCGCAGCCGCCCGGCTACGCTCGCTCGTTCTCACGAGCCTCTTGGGCCGCGATGATCTCCTTGACCTTCATGAGGCGCGTGAGGTTGCCGCGCTCGGCTTCGTCGAGCTTCATCCCGATGCTGCGAATCGTGTCCGTCAGCTGCGGAATCAGGACGTGTTCGAGCGCGTTGACGCGCCGACGCGTCGTCTCGATCTCGGCGGCAAGCAGCTCGATAGCCTTCTCGCGCTCCGCAAGCTCCAGCAGCCGCGGCGCGACGGCGGCAAGCGAGTCGAGCGCCGCGTCGAGCATCGCCGGCGTCGTCGCCAGCGAGTAGCCACCGGGCGCCGGCATCGGTAGCGGCTCGAACTGCGGGATCCGCACGCTCATCACGTTGCGTTCGGTGACGTCCACGAGGCCCGTCGGTCGACCGGACGCCAGCGCAAGCGCGAGGCCGGCGCTCCCCGCCTCGCCTCGAACCACCGCGAAGAGTCCGTAGGCCGAGATGAGCTCGCGCTCCACATCGGCACGCATGCGTCTGGTCGCGGCGATTCGGCCAAGGAACTCCTTCATGAGCTCGTCGAGCTTGTCCTTGAGCAACTTGTGACCGCGCTCTGCGACCTGTCGGCGTCGTCTGAGCTTCATGAGCTCCATGCGGTTGGGGTTCACCCGAAGCGCAGGCATGCTATCTCACCCAGACCCAGAACATGAACACGACCGCCGCGATGACGATCGCCGTGTTGATGACACGTAGCGCCAGCACGCCCCGCGACGGCTGGACGCCCCATGCCTGAAGAGCGCGAACCCCTCGGACCTGCAGAAACACCAGCACCACGAGGAGCGCTCCGACCGCAATCCATAGCGCGACGTCGGCCACGTCTAGCCCCCAGCCACCACTGCGTCTTCGGGCAGGTACTTGTCGACGTACTCGTCCTTGATTCTCTTCAGCTCAGCGCGCGGCAGCAACGCCATGAGCTCCCAGCCGATCTTCAGCGTCTCGGCAACACTGCGGTCCTCGTGCTCGCCCTGCCGGATGAACCGGTTCTCGAATGCGTCCGCGAACGCCGAGAACGCCTTGTCGGCGTCGGAAAGAGCCGATTCGCCGAGGATAACCGCGAGCTCCTTCGCCTGGATGCCTCGTGCGTATGCGCCGAAGAGCTGGTTCGACAGGTCCGCGTGGTCCTCACGCGTCTTCCCGGGGCCGATACCCTTCTGCTTCAGGCGCGACAGCGACGGCAGGACTGCGACGGGCGGGTATACGCCTCTGCGGTGCAGGCTGCGGTCGAGGATGATCTGGCCCTCGGTGATGTAGCCGGTGAGGTCCGGAATCGGGTGCGTCTTGTCGTCGTCGGGCATCGACAGGATCGGAATCTGCGTGATCGAGCCTTTTCGGCCCTTCACACGGCCTGCGCGCTCGTAGATCGTCGCGAGGTCCGTGTACATGTATCCCGGGTAGCCGCGGCGGCCGGGGACTTCCTTGCGTGCGGCCGAAACCTCTCGCAGCGCCTCGCAGTAGTAGGTCATGTCCGTGAGAATGACGAGCACGTGCATGTCCTTCTCGTATGCAAGGTACTCGGCGGCAGTGAGCGCCCTTCGCGGGGTCGCG
>JAENZW010000150.1 GCA_016841065.1 Actinomycetota bacterium | reverse complement strand
CGGGTGCACGCTGTGGAGGCTATTCCCTCGCTCGTGCGAATCCTGGAGGATATAAACGTCCTTGAGAGAAACCACGAACTGAAGAAGGAAGTTATCAAGAGCCTCGAATCGCTGGACTCGCCCGATGCGTTGCCGGTGTTGCGCCGCGTTGCGAATCGCCGGTTCGTGTGGGGCAGAAAGAACAAGGAGCTTCGGTTCCTGGCCCAGCGGGCAGCGGAGCATCTGTCGCTGACAGTCGCCAATCCACCCGAGGAGTCGATGCACAGTGAGTGACGACAGCCGTCCTGAGGATCGCGAAGAGCTCGAGTCGCCCGAGGAGATCGCCGCCCAGTCGGCCAGCTCGGCGCGCGTTCCGTTCTCGACGCCGGGCAGACTCGCGAAGGCGAAGGAGTTGCTCCGCACGCTCGCTGTCGCCCACACGAACTCCGGGCTGTACCCGGTTACGCACCCGCTGGTCGCGCAGTCCATCGCGGAGATGGCGGGTGCCGTCAACGGGATCTTCGACCTGGGCTTCGAATCCGTGACCGTCAACGTCTACAAGGGCACGCTGTTCGTCGAGAACCAGGTCTTTCCCGAGGAGAGCGTCACCTACCGCAAGCTCGTCGAAGCGGTGCTCTCGATGGGCGTGTCCGCGCTCGCCTTCCTCGGAGGCTTCGCTGCCGAGGACGGCGCCGCACTCGTCGACCTCATGGCCGAAGAGAAGATCCACGACATCGAGGCCGCACAGATCTTCCTCGAACAGAAGGGTGCGACTTCGGTCACGTTGGCCGAGACAACCACGCTCGAAGAAAGCGATCGCGAGCAGCGTGGTCGCGAGAACAAGGCCCGCGCCCGGGAGACCTACGACGCCGGCATGAGCGTCATGAAGGACGTCGAGACGCAGACCAAGCTTGGCAAGGTGTTCGACGTCGAGCCACTGCAGCGCATCGTCGGCTCGCTACTCGACAGCCTGTTCACCGACCCTGCCGCCGTCCTCGGCCTCACCGCGATCAAGGGCCACGACTCCTACACGCTGAACCACTCGATCAACGTCTGCATCCTGTCGCTGTCGCTGGGGGCATCGCTGGGGCTGGACAAGGAATCCCTGCACTCCCTCGGCCTGTCGGCGCTTCTCTACGACCTGGGCAAGGTCCGCATCCCCGAGGACATCCTCAACAAGCAGGGCCCGCTCACCGGTGACGAATGGCAGATCGTGAAGAGCCATGCCGAAGAAGGCGCTGACCTGCTCAAGCGAATCCAGCTCGTCGACCAGATGCCGATGATCGTCGCATTCGAGCACCACATGCGCCACGACATGCAGGGCTACCCCGAGGTCCCGGCGTCGCAGGAGCAGCACCTGTTTTCGAAGGTCGTCGCGCTGTCCGACGCATACGACGCCATGACCACGCGTCGTCCGTTCCGCCGCGAGATCCGCCCGGACAAGGCGCTCGCCGTGCTCATGCAGGGACGGGGCAAGGCGTACGACCCGTCGATCACGAAGGCACTTGTCGCGATGCTCGGCATCTACCCGATGGGCGCCGTGGTCAAGCTCGACGACGGAGTCACCGCGGTCGTGTTCCGGGTCAACAACGACGACCTTCTGCACCCTCGAGTCAAGTTGCTCGTGGACTCTGCCGGTCGTTGGTACGAGGTGCCCGAAGTCGCCGACTTGCGAATCGTCGACCCCTCAACGGGCACGAGCCTGCGCACCATCACCGAATGTCTGCCGGCTAGTGAAGCGGGCATCGACGACGTGTGGCAGTACCTGTAGGGGGCACCCGAAGTGGTGCCGTCAGTCCTCGTCTTGAGCGCGGGACAGCGCGGACGCGGCAGCGGCCGTGCGCCTCTCGAGGGCTGCGACGCGCGCCGCAATCGACATCAGCTCTTCGTCTGAGACGAGATCACCGGCACCACCGACTTCAGCTACGCCGGTGGGTGGGCGCTCCGCATCGCGCGAACGCACGAAGCGCGCGTATCCGAGCGCGAAGGTCACCGCGAGAGCGAACGACATGACGGCGAACCGGATCCAGGAACTGCCACTCGCGATCACCCAGCCGGTGCCGTACAACATCGTGAACACGCCTCCGAGAAGGAGGCCGTTGCTGATGATGCGCAACTGCTCCGAGCGGACGAGCGAGACGCTCATGACGAACGTCGCGAACAGGATGAGGATGATGCTCGTGTTGCGCGCCCAGGTCTGGCCCTGCTCCCGCTGCTTCTCGTCAACGGCGCGAACCTCGTCGCGGAGTTCCTGGAGGCGCTGTTCCTCTTCGGCAGTGAGGCCGTTCTGCCTGTCCTTCGCCATCTCGAGGTCGTTCTGTTCCTGGTAGAGCTGGTCTATCTCATCGCTGTAGCGTGTATCGGGCGATGGGTAGAACGTGTTCACACCCACGCCGACGAAGGCCGTCACCATCAGCCCGAGGAAGAACGAGAAAATCACCTGCAACGCCTGTCGCTGTCGATCGGCTGCCTGAGCCATCGCGCTCCTCCTATGCGTATGTGGACGTAGACCTCGATCTCTCCACGCGCGTACAAGTCGAGGAGGCCATCTCGAAGAGGATCCGCCCCAGTTCCTTGTCGATTCCGTTGGCCACTTCGCTCCCTCGCCTGCGTGCACTTCAAGCGCGATATGGTACTGGCGCGGTCAGATTCTCCAGTGCTGCGCGATATTCGCCAGACGTACGGACGAACGGTCACACCGTTCACAGTATCCCCATGTGGCGGTACTCGCCACCCGGCAGCGCGAAGGTGCGGGCCGCGCCTTCGCCAGGCATCACCCCTGCAGCGGCAAGAGGAGGAGTGCTGTCGCTGTCGCGACCACGGTCACAAACGGCAACACCGCGTGCAGCACTTTCACCGTGGCAGGGCTCGACTCCAAGGCGCTGAGCACGCCCCCGGTCGCTATCGTGGCGACGAACGCCACCACAGCGAGACCGACTGCGAGCCATGCAACGGTGCCGAGCGCAGCTTCCGTGTTCGCGCCGTACACAGTGAAGCCGACGAACACAAGCACGCCCAGGGCGATGAGCTTGTGGATTGTGAGAAGCGCCGTGCCGTACGGCTTGCCCGCGCGGGAGAGCCGGTAGCCCGAGACGAAGACGATCAGGAAGGCGACGGCGACACGTGCGGCTATCACGGCAGTGCTGCTCATGCGGATTCCCCATCGTCGTCGCGAAGCACGTCGCAAGCTCCTGGCATTGCCGACGCAGTCGATTCTAGCTCACTGCGTTCGGCATGCAGCGCCACCGGAGGAGCTGGGACGATGCCAGACGTCGGCGCGCAAGAAAGCCCCACCGGGTTCGATGGGGCTTTCGTCAAGACATGGTGGCCAGAGACGGACTTGAACCGCCGACACGCGGATTTTCAATCCGCTGCTCTACCAACTGAGCTACCTGGCCGTTGTGACGCCGGACAATCGTAGAGAAGGACTCGTGCTCGGTCAAGCACTCCGAACCACTCGTCAATCTCAGCTGCCCCGCGGGTGCCTCACGCGTCGCCGCGCCAGATCACGACATTCTTGTCGGTCTTCTCGGGCACGAACGCGTTCAGGAAGAACGATGTCACGCTGATCACGATCGACCCGAAGAACGCCGACCAGTAGCCATCCACAACGAACTGGATGTTCAACCAGTTCCTCGATATCAACGACGCCCAGTACAGCATCAGCCCGTTGATGAGCAGCAGGCCAAAGCCGAGAGTGAGCACGATGAAGCCGCACGCCAGAAGGGCCAGCAGGGGCCGGACGATGGCGTTCAGACCCCCGAGAATCACCGCTGTGACCGCCAACGCCAGAATCGCGCGATCATCTTCGAGCCGAATCCCCGGAACGATGAGTGCGGCCAAGTAGATGGAAACCGCCGATAGCGCCCATCTGATCAGAATGCGCATTTCGAGCACTGCCTTTCTCGCCACCGCGCCACTGGCGCACGGCGGCATTGTACCCACCTGTTGGAGAGTGCTTACCCCAACCTCTGACCGCAACTCGCACAGAACGCATTGTCACGCGCGTTCTGCGTACCGCATTCGGGACAGAACTTGACCTGAGTTGGCTGCTCCGGGGGCGCTGCCGGGGCAACCGTATACCCGCCGCCCGGCGGCGGGTATTGTCTGACTCCGCCGGCAGCGCCACTCACCGGCACTCGCCTCTTCTCGAACACATTCGCAAGTCCGGCTGCGAACGTCGCGGTCATCGCGAACATGAGACCCGACTGCGTGCTGATCCGTACTGCACCGTACGAACTCGCAGATGCGTCAGACGCCGCCGAACCTGCGCCCATCATGAGCAGCAACAGCAAGGCGCCGCCTCCGATACCGCACACGGCC
>JAENZW010000007.1:36155-43610 GCA_016841065.1 Actinomycetota bacterium | reverse complement strand
TCGTCGCGGCGGTTGGCAACCCCGCCGACGTCGAGCGTCTCCCGGGAGCCAACCGCTACGACGTCGCCCGCAACATCGCGCTTCGCATGCGAGACGTGCGTCCCGACCAAGAGCCGGGCGTGCTGTTCGCGAACGGCGCCGATTCGGCGAAGTTCTTCGACGCGCTGGCTCTGTCGGCCATTTCGGCGCACACCGGCATGCCGGTCCTACTGGTCCGGAAGGACTCCATTCCGGCAGAGACCACAAGTGCGCTCGCGTCGATGACGGGCACGACTCCGCGCTATGTCGCCGGCGGAACTGCGACCGTCTCCAACACAGTCAGGTCTGCGCTCGGCGCAACACGTTGGTCGGGCCCGGACCGGTACGCTACCGCCAGAGTCGTCGCCGAGAATGCGATCGCGGCGGGCTACCTCGGCTCGCACAACGTGGCGATCGCGAGCAAGCTTCCCGACGCGCTCTCTGCCGGAGCCGACGTCGGATTCCTGGGGGGTCCGATCGTGATAGTGAAGTCCGATTCCGTGCCGTCGGCCACGAAGGCATTCCTGCAAGGTCAGGCGGAGGACTGCCGACGTCTATGGCCCGTCGGCGGCCCGCTGTCCATCCAGCAGAGCGTCATCGACGCAGCTTCGGCGGCGCTGGACTGAGATGGGGGTTGCGATACCGTAGTGACCTTGCATTCTTCTGCCCACTGGGTACAATAGGCGAGCGTTCGGGCCGTTAGCTCAGCTGGTAGAGCAGGGGACTCTTAATCCCAAGGTCATAGGTTCGATCCCTATACGGCCCACCATTCGCAACGACAGACCCCGGCCTCACGGCCGGGGTCTTCTCTCTTTCTTCGCGCGCGCGGCACTATTCAAGACGTGCCGAACGCCAATGCGAGGCTTCTCTGCTACATTCGCCTCATGAGCATTTGGGGATGGAAACGTCATGGCGACTCCGCAGGGATGCTTCGGGCGGTCGCCATCGCTTCGGCGATCGTGGCGGCGTACTGCGTCTTGTCGTGGTGGCAGAGTGCGCTTGTGCTCGCTGATGGCACCATGCTGGAGAACGGAGCCGGCGCGACGGTCGCCTCGCTCAACGCCGACATCGAAGGCTTCCGAGGCGATCCATCTTCGGCGGGGACTCTGACGACCTCACTCGAAGGAGTGCGCTCCCAACTGGACGGCCAACTCTCGGCTGTAGCCACGTCGAGAAGCATGTATCTTCCGCCCGCCGGACGAGTGCAGCACGAATACGAAGACAACCTGAAGGAGTACATCCACTCGATCGAGGTCTACTACGACGACCTGTTGATGGAGGCTGAATTCGTAATCGAGAGGGCGCGTGTGGTTGCCGATCTTGGCGAAGGGCTGGATGTCCTCCAGGGGCTTTCGGCACCAGACGTAACGAAAGAGGAAATCGACCGGATCCTCGAAGGCGCTGGCAAGACGGTGGACCAGGCTGCAACGCGTCTGGAATCACTCACAGCGAGTGTGACAGTCGTCTACTCCAGCCAGGATCTTCTGGAGCGACTCGACATCGTCTCAGGTGCGCTGGCGAGCATCCAGGACGGACTCGAACGCGAGGATGCGGATGGGGTCACGGCCTCGGTGCAGAGGTTCTCCGATGCACTGGGCGCAGATTGGAGCTCCCTCTTCTTCGCTGCGGACGAAGCGGGTCTCGAACGGATGGCCAGCGCGTCGGACGAGCTCGCCGCGCAGAGGACAGAAGTCTCAGAGGCCCGCGCGGATCTAGCATCCGCGCGAAATGCGGCCGGCTTCGCCGCACTAGCATTTGCGCTGATCGCAGCACTCTCGGGAGCCGCAGCCTGGGCCAGGTGAGTCGCGCGGCGGGCCTCCGCCGAACCTCCCGAGAAGGAATATTCAGAGTTCTGGATATTTTTGCGTTTTCGGTTTCGACCCCAACGTGTACGGGTAGCATCGGGACTACGACGTACGTCCCGAGGGACACAGCGTCTACGTTGGCTCGTGGCAAGGGGCAGTGGTGACCAGGCGACTAGTCACTGGATTTCTGGCATCTACGATTATCATCGCACTCTTCTTGCAGCCGATGGCGGGCATAGCAGGGGAGACAGCGACGGTAGGCGACTGCGCGATTCCGCTACCAAGCAGCCCCCAGCTCACGTTCGAAGATGCTGCTGAAATCACGCACTCCGACGTCCCTGTGCAGGATGACTCTCCACTGCCAGGCGAGACTCCAGGTGGGCCCGGATCTCAGCGCGTATCGACGGCAAGCTCCATGCGCTCCGTGCCAGTGCCGGCGCTGGGCCAGCCCGAAGACGACTACACCCCGCTTGACATTCAGGCGCTGCTCAACGATCTCCTCGCCCAATCCCAGGAGGCAGCGCAGGAGGCAACAGAAGAAACTCCGGAGCCGTCCGCATCGGCGCCATCGCCACCGCCGGACGACGGCGATGCAGCGGATCCCGGGTCTAGTGACACTGCGAATCCCGAGCCCGACGCGGGCGAGCCACCGGTGCCCGACGCCAGCGAGACCGGGTCGGAGGATCCGAGTGCCACGGCAGAGCCGTCGGCGGAAGCCACCCCGGATGCAGGCGGTTCAAGCGGCGATTCTTCGGCGGGCTATGTCGACGAGCCAGAGGCTGAAGGCGAGTCGATTCTCGATCCCGATCCCGGCGCCGACCCCGAGCCGCCGGAAGACACCGACACGATCGCCGGGGACACGGAGGATGCAGGCGACTCCACCGGCGACTCCGCGGCAGGCTATGTCGACGAGCCGGAGACTGAAGGCGAGTCGATTCTCGATCCCGATCCCGGCGCCGACCCCGAGCCGCCGGAAGACACCGACACGATCGCCGGGGACGCATCCGACGCCGAAGGCGATTGCCTGGACGGCGTCGACCCGGACGGCTATGTACGCGACGCGCACACGCAACAGCCGATCCAGAACGCTCAAGTGAAGGTCGAGAGTGTTCCGTCTGGCGTGGCCAAGGAAGACCGGACCGATTCGACGGGCTACTACTCGATTCTGGTCTCGGATGGCGACTACCGGATATCGGCGGCATCTCCCGGCTACGGCGCGCAGAGCGTGATGCGGACTGTCGCTGGGGAGCCGATCACCCAGGACTTCGATCTTGCGGATGTTGCGTCTCCCCGGATCGTGTTGGAGTCGATCACGCCGAACGATGGCGTGACGACCGGTCCGCTGCCGGTGATCGGTGCGGCCTTCTGGGACGGCGAGTCTGGCGTTCCCGAGTCCGGGGGCGCAACGCTGTATCTGGATGGCGAGGACATGTCGGCGGGGATGAGTCTCGACGGCGTGAGCGCGTGGTACCAGCCGATGGTTCCGCTTGCCGAAGGCGCGCACTCGGTCGGACTCACAGTGAGTGATAATGCAGGCAACACCACGACTGCGGAATGGTCGTTCACCGTTCTCCTGGATCGTCTGATTCCGGCGTTGTCGCGAGGCAAGGCATACGGTCTGCGGCGCAGGGGAGACGACAGCTTCGAGCTCGAGGCCGTTGAGGTCATCGACACGCTCAACCGCTCGCTTGGAACGGCGTACGTGATCGGCGGGGCGGAACAGCCGATCCTGTCGACGGGAGCACTCGAGGAAGCTTTCACCGACGGTGACTCCGACACGGCGCTTGCGTACGAGGTGCCGAAGGACAAGACCGTCACCGCGGACGTCGCTCTCGATCTGGGCACGAGTCAGCGAATCGCGAAGGTCGTTCTCGCGACAGGCGGCGGATCGTCAGAGTACGCAGCCGACTCGGTCGAGGTGTTCGTGTCCGCTGATGGAGTGAACTACGCGCGAGTAGGCGCTTGCGCTACAGCCGTTGACGGCAACATCACGATCGTCTTCGAGCCCGTGTTTGCCCGCTACGTTCTGTTCCGGGCGACCAAGGTCGGCGGATCTTCGGCAGGGTTCATGACGCTCGACGACGGAAGCGTCTACACCGCGCTGCGCCAGTACGTAGCCGAGGGCTGGTTCGAGTCGGACGTCTTTGATGCTGGCGAGGGAGACGGATTCTACACCGTCGACTGGAGCTCGATGTCCGAACCCGAAGGCACGAGCATCGTGCTCCAGGTCTCAGGTTTCGACAGTGCCGAAGAAGCGCCCCCGTTCGTGGGGCCGGATGGGACGCCCGACACCTACTACGAGGCGACGTCTGACAACAAGCTGCCGGCGCTGTTCGTCGGCAAACGCTATCTGAAGTATAGAGTCGTGCTGTCTACTATGGATCCGGACACGACGCCGGTCTTCGGCGGCGTGGTACTGGGATACGAGAGTCGCGGTCCACCGACTGCTGCACCGGAGACAGGTGTCTCCTACGTTGAGGCGATCACTTCATCTGACGTTGCCGTGGTGACCGTCTCGGGGACCGCCGTCGATTCCGACGACGGTGTGTGGACCGTCCTTGTGGGCTCGGACGGCGAGGACTCAGAGCTCACCTTCACTGCGATCGAAGGCAGCGAGTATGCCGACGCGATCGAGCTTTCCGATGACGGAGTTGCGGGCGATGGCTGGATGTCGGTCGTCGGCGCGAGCGCAGTCGGGGGCGTTGCGATTGCCGATCCGAGTCAACCATTTGTCTTCTACTCGCCGGGGTCGATTGTCTTCAGCCTTGGCGCCGGCGATGACTCCTTTGTGGTTCGCGGACTGGATGCCGCGATTGCGGCGGTGATCGTTGATGGCGGCGAGGGAGAGGACACTCTTCTTCTAGCCATCCTTGCCGACGCCACGTGGACGATCGACGGACCGGGCGCGGGCGTCGTGGGCGTAGTCGAGTTCGCCGGATTCGAGAACCTGACCGGCGCTCGCGACAACCAGGACACGTTCGTGTTCGAGACCGGGAGCTCGCTTGAGGGTGCGGCCGACGGGAACGATGGCGGCTACGACACGCTAGTTCTTGCCGGCGATTCGCGCGGGCCGATGACCTACACTCCAACCGGCCCAGATTCGGGCTTCTTCACTTTCGAGAGCGGGACAATTCGGTTTGCGGGACTCGAGCCGACGGTCGACAGCGCTTCCGACTCGCTGGTAGTCATGCATGGCACCGCCGGCGACGACGACTTCATAGTCGAGCCGGACCCGGGTGATTCAACAAAGACGCGCGTCCGAAGTCTGACTGGCTCAGTTGAGTCCTACTCGTTCAACAACACGGTCACCAACGTCCAACTTAATCTTCTCGGTGGCGACGACAAGCTGACCATCGGATCGCTTTCGCCGACGGTGCTCTCCAACTTCAGCTTCGACCTCGGCGATGGGAACGACACCATCATACGGACTGTCACCGACCCGACCGACTGGATCATCAACGCCATCAACGCCGGCATCGTGCGCATAGGTTCGCTCGCCGACATGGCGTTCACTTCGGCAGAGAACATCACAAGCGGCAATGGGCCGGACCGGTTCACGTTCGAAGGCAACGGCTCCATCACCGGCACGATCTCCGCCGGAGCCGACGGCGACGACATCGCGATCGGCGACTTCTTCAGCTTCACGGGATTGGTCGCGTCATCGAGTTCGACGATCACTGCGATGGTCGTCAGCGACGGGTCGAGCGAGGAGACCGTCTATGACGTGAGCGCGACGACGTTCGCGGCCGTCGACGGGACGCTCACAGTCGGCTCGTCCGGCACCTTCGTCGGTGACGTGAGTTCGCTCGGCATCGTCATTCTGACGCACGCGGCGAGCGACCGGAGATGGATCGCTGCTCGTGCGATGGCAACCGATGTGGTGTTCCACGGTGGCGACGTCTTCGACATGAACGTGCTGAGCCTGTATCTCGACTGGAACGGCAAGGCCAGCGACGGCACGTGGGTCGACTTCACGCAGATCGACGTCGATGGCGGGGGAGTCGACGGCAAGCTGTCTCTCGAGACGGGCGGCGATCCGGTCGAGTTTGCATACGACGGACCCACGAAGATCGCGACCGGCACGGCGGACATCTCCGCCTTCGGTATGCTCGAGGGCAAGGCGGCGTTCTACTACAGCCAGACCCAGACCTTCGCGCAGAACCCGGAGACGACCGCCACGGTGACCGCCGTTGGCCTCGACTTTGGTGACGACACCGACGACCTTCAGCTCACCGTAGGCAAGGCGAGCGCCGCGCGCATCGAGATCAGCGAGGGCCTGGCCGCCTTCGTGCAAGCCGAGATCGGCACCGACACGTTCACGGCGCTGAAGGGCTCAGGCCTGACTGGCACCATGGCAGGGCTCGGGTCCGCGTTCACCCTCACGCTCACCTCGCTCGGGCTCGCCTTCAACTACGGGCCCAACGGCATCGACGACCCGGTGCTGGACTGGACGACGCGCTTCGCCGAGACCTCCCGCACGATCGAGGTCTCGGGCACCGACATAGTGATCGACTTCGACGTCGGCATGCGGGTCGCCACAGGCACCGCCGAGATCGACGCCTTCGACCTCATCACCGGCAAGGCGGACTTCTACTTCTCGCAGTCCAAGACCTACGCGCAGAACCCGGGCGCCGACGCGGAGCTCACCGCCATAGGGCTGAACCTCGGTGACGACACCGACGACCTTCAGCTCACCGTGGGCAAGGCGAGCGCCGCGCGCATCGAGATCAGCGAGGGCCTGGCCGCCTTCGTGCAAGCCGAGATCGGCACCGACACGTTCACGGCGCTGAAGGGCTCAGGCCTGACTGGCACCATGGCAGGGCTCGGGTCCGCGTTCACCCTCACGCTCACCTCGCTCGGGCTCGCCTTCAACTACGGGCCCAACGGCATCGACGACCCGGTGCTGGACTGGACGACGCGCTTCGCCGAGACCTCCCGCACGATCGAGGTCTCGGGCACCGACATAGTGATCGACTTCGACGTCGGCATGCGGGTCGCCACAGGCACCGCCGAGATCGACGCCTTCGACCTCATCACCGGCAAGGCGGACTTCTACTTCTCGCAGTCCAAGACCTACGCGCAGAACCCGGGCGCCGACGCGGAGTTCACCGCCATCGGGCTCTCCTTCGGGGACAAGGTCGACGACCTGGACCTGTACCTGGGCGACAAGAGCGGCATCCACATCAAGTCCGAGACGGGACGCATAGCGCTCGCGATCGCGGAGATCGAGGGCGAGGACACCTACTACGCGCTCAAGGGCGCGGACCTGTCCGCCTCCATCGAGGGGCTTGGCTTCATCACGCTGGCGCTTTCCGGCCTCGGCATCGCCATCAACTACGGACCCAACGGCCTCGACGACCCGATCAACTGGATCGAGAGATTCGCCGAGACCAGCCGCACCGTCGACGTGTCGGGCACGCCGATCGTCATCGACTTCACCACCGGGCTCATCGAGACGTCCGGCACCGCCGAGTTCGACATGTTCGACATCCTGACCGGCAAGGCGGACTTCTACTACAGCTACTACAAGACCTTCGCCAACGGCGACCCGGACCCGGTCAAGACCGACCTCACGCGCATCGGGCTCTCCTTCGGGGACAAGGTCGACGACCTGGACCTGTACCTGGGCGAC
>JAENZW010000007.1:0-36055 GCA_016841065.1 Actinomycetota bacterium | reverse complement strand
CATCGGGCTCTCCTTCGGGGACAAGGTCGACGACCTGGACCTGTACCTGGGCGACAAGAGCGGCATCCACATCAAGTCCGAGACGGGACGCATAGCGCTCGCGATCGCGGAGATCGAGGGCGAGGACACCTACTACGCGCTCAAGGGCGCGGACCTGTCCGCCTCCATCGAGGGGCTTGGCTTCATCACGCTGGCGCTTTCCGGCCTCGGCATCGCCATCAACTACGGACCCAACGGCCTCGACGACCCGATCAACTGGATCGAGAGATTCGCCGAGACCAGCCGCACCGTCGACGTGTCGGGCACGCCGATCGTCATCGACTTCACCACCGGGCTCATCGAGACGTCCGGCACCGCCGAGTTCGACATGTTCGACATCCTGACCGGCAAGGCGGACTTCTACTACAGCTACTACAAGACCTTCGCCCAGAACCCGAAGGCCGCCGTCGACCTGACCCGGATCGGGCTGAACCTGGGCGGGGCCGGGACCACCGACGGCTACCTGCGGGTCGGGGACGCGAGTGCGATCAACATACTCGTGGAGACCGGCGCGGTCGCGCTCGTCATCGCAGACATCGAGGGCGAGGACACCTACTACGCCGTGAAGGGCACCGACCTGTCAGCCGAGCTCGTCGGCCTTTCCGGCGACATCACGCTGGACTTCGACAGCGTCGGTCTGGCCTTCAACGAAGGCCCGAGCGGCCTGTCCGACGCGCTCGACTGGACGGCCCGCTTCGCAGAGGCCACCCGTACCGTGGAGGTCACCGACACGGTCCTCGTGATCGACTTCGACACAGGACTCAGGGAAGCCACGGGCACGGCGACCTTCAACGCCTTCGACCTGATCGAGGGCAAGGCCGACTTCGCGTTCTCGCAGACGAGGACGTACGCCCAGAACCCGAAGGCCGCCGTCGACCTGACCCGGATCGGGCTGAACCTGGGCGGGGCCGGGACCACCGACGGCTACCTGCGGGTCGGGGACGCGAGTGCGATCAACATACTCGTGGAGACCGGCGCGGTCGCGCTCGTCATCGCAGACATCGAGGGCGAGGACACCTACTACGCCGTGAAGGGCACCGACCTGTCAGCCGAGCTCGTCGGCCTTTCCGGCGACATCACGCTGGACTTCGACAGCGTCGGTCTGGCCTTCAACGAAGGCCCGAGCGGCCTGTCCGACGCGCTCGACTGGACGGCCCGCTTCGCAGAGGCCACCCGTACCGTGGAGGTCACCGACACGGTCCTCGTGATCGACTTCGACACAGGACTCAGGGAAGCCACGGGCACGGCGACCTTCAACGCCTTCGACCTGATCGAGGGCAAGGCCGACTTCGCGTTCTCGCAGAAGTCCACCAAGACCAGCGTTGGTGACGGCGGACACGACGCGGAGCTCACCACGTTCGCACTGAGCCTCGGAGACGACACAGACGACCGCGAGCTGAAGATCGGCGACGTGACAGGCATCCACGTGCTGTCCAAGACCGGCCAGCTGGCGCTTCTGATCGCCGACATCAAGGCTGGTGGTAATGCCGGGGAGTACCAGGCGGTTCGAGGCATCAACCTCGACGCAACCACCATGGGCCTCAACGCCGCGCTCTTCTCGCTGACGCTCACGGGCGTTGGCCTTGCGCTCAACGAGGGCCCGAGCGGCCTATCTGACGCGCTCGACTGGGTAGCCACGTTCGATGAGGCCACTCGAACGGTCACCGTGGCCGGCGAGTCTGTGGTCGTCGACTTCCGGAAGGGCTTCCTGGAGGCTACGGGCACCGCGACCTTCAACGTCCTGGGCTTCGTCGAGGGCGGCAACATATTCTGCACGTTCCGCCAGAGCGAGATGACGCTGAATACTCTCGGCACTGCGACCGTCACCGAGATAGTGGTGAACCTCAGGGGCACCGGCGACGCAGACGGCTGGATCAGGGCGGGAACCGCGACCGGTCCGCGAATCGAGCTCGACGAGGGCAAGGGCGCCATCGTCTTCGCCAACGTGCACAGCGGTCCGGGTGCGGCCACGTACTTCGGTATGAAGGCCGACGGTCTGGTAGGCAGGCTCGACGGCTTCGGCTCGGTCATCAGCGGAACGCTTCCGAGCATCAACCTGACGTACAATCACGATCCCGATGGCCCCGACAATCCGCTCCAGCCCCTGGATTGGGCTACGGAGTTCCCGGGCGGCCTTGAGGTCCAGATCGGCTCATCGGTTACGTTCTCGATGTCTGAAGATGCTTCCGAGATGACCGGTACGATCGAGTACAACGTGCTGGACCTCTTCACTGGTACCGCAGACTTCGGCGTGCGGATCTCCTATGTCGACGCGGACATCGACGGTGATGCGAATAGGTCTACAGGCGAGCAGCTCATCGGTGCGAAGCTCATGGAGTTCGCGCTCAGGCCGCAGGTCTCGCTCACGTTTCCGGAATCTCTGTTCGGACTCTCGCTCTCCGGCGGCGTCTTCGGGCTCGCCATTCTGACCGCACCCGAAGAAGGCGACTCGCGCACGTGGGTTGCGATGACAGCGACCGGAATCGAGGGCGCTCTCGATCTGGCTGGCATGGTGCACGCGACGGTGACCAGCGGAACGGTCGAGTACAACCACGCAAGTGGCGAGTCTACCCAAAGTGTGGCCGCAGAGCCGCTGAACTGGGCGCGTGCTTTCAGCCTGGACGGCGACGACATCCTCTACGAAGGTGCGGACGACGTCGTCGACTTAGGCAAGATTCTGCCCGGCACACCTACTGTCTACATGCCGGTCACGCTCTACGGTGAGCGACTCCGCGTCGCGGGCAATCTCAGCGCACTCGACATCCTCGGGTTGGTGAGCGGGTCGGCGAGCTTCGGCTTCTCAAGGGAACTCGTTCACGTCGACGTCGACGGAAGTCCGGCGACCACCGGAGACAGGATTGCCGATGCGGTACTCATGTACTTCGCGCTCGCCAACCTCTCGCTCCAGGTGCTCGAACCCGGCTTCGGCCTTGCTATCACCGGAGGCAAGCTGGGCATCGCCGCCATTTCCGCACCCGGTTCGGATACCCGCAAATGGGTGGCGGTTACCGCTACGGATCTGGCGGGAACGCTCGACCTTGGTGGGTTGGTCACTGCCGCCCTGTCGCACGGGCGGCTCGAGATCAACGCCGCAAGCGGTGGAGCCAGCAGACTCGATTGGGCAGACGCGCTGAACATGAACGGCGGGGACTACGGCGAGGATCCGGCAGACATCGCCAATCCCGGTTCGGTGCTGGTGACACCGAGAGACCTCTCAATCCGGTTCGATTCGAACAGGGAGTTTCTCGTAGCCGGTTCGGTGTACGACCTGAACGTACTCGACCTTGTGAAGGGCGCGGCGGACTTCGCCATGTCTCGCCAGGTCGTTGATGTGATGGTTGGCAGCGAAGAGGTCACGGGCACCCAGCTCCTGAGTGTCGGTCTTGTGCTGACCGAGCAACCGACCTCCGTGCTGCCGAGCGACTTCGGCATCAGTTTCGACTCCGGCAAGCTCGCGCTCGCGGTGCTGTCGCCCGCTGCCGAAACGGACGACCGCCGCTGGATCGGAGCGGTCGCGAGCGATCTCGCGGGCTCGCTTGACCTTGCCGGTCTCGTGAAGGCCTCAGTCGAAAACGGGACGGTCGAGATCAACTACGCGCATAACACGCAGCAATCGATCGACTGGGGCACGGACCTCGACATCGACCGCGACGGCACCTACGGCGAGAACACCACGGATACGATCGATCCCGGCCAGTGGCTGCCGACGCCCGAGGCACTGCCGATCGAGCTCGACGCCGGCAGGCTTCGCATCTCGGGTGATATCACCGAGATCGACATCCTCGGCCTTGTCACGGGTTCCGCGAGCTTCGGTCTGAGCAGGCAGGTCGTGAACGTCGACGTTGACGGCGACGGCGACGATCAAACCGGCGAGCAGATCACCGACGCCCCGATGCTCATGTTCGCTCTCTCGAATCTGGACCTCTTCATGGGGGTCGGCGAGTTCGGCATCAGCATCGGTTCTGGCCCGACAGGAGACGGCGTGCTCGGCATCGCAGCCGTCTCGGTGCCCACGACCGATGCGACGTCCACGACCGATTCGCGTCGCTGGATCGCGGTCACGTCCCGCGGCATCAGCGCAACGCTTGCGCTCGACCCACTCGTGACGGCAACGGTGGAGAACGGGCAGATCCAGCTGAACCAGGCGATCGGCGCGCTCGACCCGTCGCCCGGCGAGACGATCGTGCCCGATGACCGGACCCTTGCCGAAGCACTCGACTGGACGCACGCCATCGACCTCGATCTGGATGGGGCCTTCGGTGACGAAGTCGATCCGGGCGAGGCACTTCCGACGCCGTCTTCAGATACTTCGATGGTGGTGGTGTTCACGCAGGATGTCATCGGTATCGCCGGTCATCTGGCGAATCTGGACATACTCGGGTTCGTCACGGGCTCTGCCGAGTTCTCGCTGTCGCGCACGCTCGTCGACGCGGATATCAACGGCGACAAGGTACGCGACCTGCGCAAGGCCACACTCCTCACCTTCGCGTTGAGCTTGCTCGGTTCCGACCAGCTGTTCGTGGGCGTCGAAGGCGTCGGCTTCCAGGTCACGGATGGCTCGCTGACCATAGCCGTGCTGACATCGTCGTCTCCCGCCAGCGGTACGGTGGACACGAGGACCTGGATAGCCGTGAAGGGGGAGGGGCTCGCCGGATCGATAACCGGTATCCCGACCTCCGTGCTCACGTTCAACGTGACCAGTCTAGGCATCGAGATCAACGATGCTCGTGGGTCTCTCACGCCGGTGAGCGGTCCTGTGGCGGAGGCGACGGCCATCAACTGGAGGACCACGCTCGATCTGGATGGCGATGCGAAGTATGCCGAAGACGGTCTGCCGGCGCCGGAGGCCACCGACGACCTGCTTCAGGTCGCGGGCGTGACGATCGACTTCACCGAGAAGCGTCTGCGCGTGACCGGTGCGGCCAGCGTGACGATCGTCGATCTCATCAATGGAACGGTTGCGTTCGCATTCGAGACGAAGAAGGTCGACGTCGACGTCGACGGCGGCGGATTCAACCCGACGGGCGACGTCGATCTCGATGACGCGACGCTGGCTACGCTCGGTCTGACCGTCGACTCTCTCTCCATCGGTTCGGGCGGGGCAGGCCTGTCACTGAACGACGGTACTCTCGCGCTGGCGATAGTGAAGCCGGCGGATTCGGACGACACGCGAAGTTGGCTCGCGCTTGTGGCCAACGTCAGCGGTGGGGGCGTAGAGGGTGTGAGCGGTCTCACGCTCTCGATGGACGGGGTCGGCATAGAGATGAACCGCGGCTATGCCGGCAGCAGCACCACCACCGTCACCGCCCTCAACTGGAAGACCGGAATCGATCTCAACGGCGACGGCACCTTCGGTGAGAACGCAACTGACACGGTTGTCGTGACGGTGACGGTAGGCTCCAGCTCGTTCTCGCACACGATCGACTACGAGAACGAGCGGTTCGCGGTCACCGCCAAGGTGCGCATCGACGTCTTCGGCTTCCTGACCGCGACCGCGGACTTCAGCTACGAGACTCGCAAGGTCGACGTGAACGTCGACGGCGGAGCATACAACCCCGCGGGCGGCATTGACCTGAACGACGCGGACCTCACGCTGTACACCATGACGCTAACCGAAGTGTGGGTCGGTGTTCCCGACAGCGTCGGCTTCACCGCGACAAGCGGCACGGTCGTGATGGCCACGATAGCCCCGGCGAACACAGGTGACACCCGTAGTTGGACGGCGTTCGCCGGGAGCCTTGGCGGAGTGGCCTTCGTAGGCATCGTCGACCTCGGATTCACGGTGACCTCTCTGGGCGTCGAGATCAACCGCAGCGCGTCGGCTACAGCCGGGGTCACGGTACCCGCGCTCGACTGGACGACAGGCGTCGACTATGACACGAGTGCTCCAACCTTCGCCGCAGACGCGGTTGAGGTAGGCGGGGAGACCATCGCCTTCACTGGAGAGATGACGCGCGCCACCGGCGAGGCCGACATTGACGCGTTCGGGCTGGTGTCCGGTACCGTCGCGTTCGCGTTCGAGACACAGAAGGTCGACGTCGACGTCGACGGCGGCGGATTCAACCCGGCCGGCGGCGTCGATCTCGATGACGCGACTCTGGTCACCTTCGGACTGACGGCTCAGAACCTGTTCCTGGGTGTGGGCGGCGTGGGCTTCCGGGCGACGTCAGGCACGTTCGCGCTTGCATCGGTCAAGCGCACAACGCCGACGCCCACCGACACGAGAACGTGGACTTCGATCTGCGGCGAGTTCGGCGGGCTGGCCTTCGAGGGCTTCAGCGCCATCACGCTCAGCGCGCGCAGTATCAGCATCGAGATCAACCGCGCGAGCGGACTCCTCGGCGGCGTGGCTCCGACAGCACTCAACTGGCTTGCCGCCGTCGACCTGAACGAGAATGCGAGCACCTTCGGCGCGGACACCGTGATTGTGACCATCGACTCCACCTTCGGCTCGACCGACTGCACGATGACTCTCACGGGAACGAGCCTGCGGATCAGCGGAGCTGGTGTGCTGATAGGTGTCGAAGGTTTCGTGTATGTCGGCGGTGACTTCGTCTTCGAGAAGGGTGAAGACATCTTCGTCACCCTCGCCCCGTCGAACGAGGTCGTCAGGGTCTCCGTACTCAAGATCGGAGCCGGCAACGTTGACGCGTTCGCTGGTCTCGGAGACGTCGACGCCGACGACGACGGCGACATGGACGATCCGCTGCCCAGCGGCGTGGTCGGTCTCGTCCTCACCAGCTTCATGTTCGGCATGGCGCTCATGAAGCCGGTTGCCGAAGGTGACGACCGCAACTGGGTCGCTCTGGAGGGCAGCGGTTCCGCCGGCCTCACCGGCATCCCGAGCTTCTCGCTCTCGGGCACCATGACGGCGCGCATCAACACCGATGAGTCGGGCAACGCTATCGACTTCACGCAGATGACGGGCGGGAAGCTGAGGGTCGACACCGGTCCGGGTGCGAGCGACTTCGTCGATCTGGATTTCTCAGGTCCCACCGTTGAGGTGGCGGGTAGCGTGAGCCTCACCATCGACCAGTTCGTGCATGTCAGCGGAGACTTCGCCTTCGAGAAGAGCGAGCCGGCAAGTGCGACGCTCACAACGGGTGGTCCGGCCATCAACGTCGACGTCCTGAAGGTAGGCGTGAGTGACGGGTACGCGTTTGCTGGCGTGGGTGGCCCGTACTGGGTCGACAGCAATCTCGACGGCACCATCGACGGTAGCGACACGCCTGCCGCTGCCGGAGCGACCGGTGTGGCGCTCAGCGATGTCGGATTCGCGCTTGCGCTCTTCAAGCCTACGGCGGTCGGCGACACGCGCAGCTTCTACGGTTTGCGTGCCAAGGGCTCCGTCGAGTTCGTCGGCATCGATGCGCTCACGCTCTCCGCACAGAATCTGACAGTCGAGATGAACGGCGGCTCGGTGGACTCAGTGGCCGTCGACTTCACAGCCTTCCCGAGCGGCAAGCTCACCGTCAAGACCGGTCCAGATGTCGACGACTCCGTCGATCTGGACTTCAACGAGCATATTGAGTTGCGGGTGCTCGGGTACGTGACGCTGACGATCGACGAGTTCGTGCACGTGAGTGGCGAGTTCGCCTTCGAGAAGAGCGGCACGGACGACCTAGTGACGCTTGAGGACGACTCGCAGACTACGGTCAGCACCATCAAGATCGGTGCTAGCGACGCACGCGCGTTCGTAGGCGTGAATGGGCCCTACTGGGTGGACAGCGACGGCGACGGCGATATCGACATTTCCGACACGCCCGACACCAGCGGTCCCATCGGTGTCGCCATCCACGGCCTGCAGATAGGCATCGCGCTCATGAGCGAGACGAGCGGCAGCCGCAAGTTCTACGGCATCCGCGCATCGTCCAGTGCACCCGGAGCGATCTCCTTCGTGGGACTTCCGGCGGGAATCGACCTGTCGTTCAACGGCATCGCTCTCGAGGTCAACGGCGCTCGCGGCCCACCGGACGACACTCCGGCAGTGGACTACATCGCGTCCTTCGGCTCGAGCGGTTTGAGCGTGCGCGCAGGCCTTGAGACCACGGACCTCGTCTACCTGACCTTCGAGGAAGAGCTGCTCCGCGCAGCAGGACGCATACGCTTCGAGTGGCCGAGCATCGGACTGGACTTCGGCGTGGATCTCTCGCTCGAGCTCCTGTCGCAGGCGGGCTCGCCGGACATGCCGAGACTGCGTCTTGGCGACCTCAACTTCAAGCTCGGCTCAATCAAGCTCGGCAACTGGCCGTCCTTGTACACCGACGATGATCCCACCGGCCCGGACGGCGACCCGTTCAGCTGGGCCCCCGCGTTCGATCTCGGTTCGCTCTACATCACGCCACAGGGCATCGCGGGCAAGCTCACGCTACAGAACCAGACTATCTCGATAGGCGACTCGAGCCTGGGTATCTCGCTGACCACCAGCCTGGGCCTCGCGATCAACACCTACACGCAGTCGATGACCGTGTACGACCTGGGCACCGGCTCCAACGAGACGTTGCCTGCAGGCCCGTACTTCCGGTTCTCGGCCTTCAGTACGGCGCTGACCATCAATGCCGCCGGGCAGACAGTCCAGCTCACGGGCGACTTCCAGCTGGAGAAGATGGTGCTCGGAGGCGCTGACGTTCTGCGAGTGGCGGTGGCGAACGTACAGGTGAGCTCCTTCAGTGCCGCAGGAACCGAAGGCGATGTCACAGGTAGCCTCGCCTCGGGCGGTCAGGCCGCATTCATCTTCTGGAGCGGCAGCGGTACAGCAACCAGCGGCGTGGCGGGTATCGTGCGCGGGTCGTTCCTCTTCGATACAGACATCGGTGTCGAGGTCGGTAGCGAGGTCATTCTCGGGATTAACACCACGGGTGGCCCCGTTGACGAGACGGTCGGCATCAACGGCCAGAACATCCGGATCAACCTGGGTTCCGGTGTTTACACGCTCACGTTCCAGAACGCGACGATCCGGTTCGGCGACTTCCTGTCCCTCACGGGCGACTTCAACATCCAGGATCTCGGCGGGGGCAAGACCTTCTACGGCGCGACGAACGTCGAGATCTTCCTCGGTGCCGGGCCGATTCGCCTGGAGACCGGCGATCTCAATCCCGACGCGATCGGAGTACTCGCGACCAACGCCACCGTGGGCGTCGTGAAGTTCGCCAACGGTACGTTCGCGCTGTACGCCGAAGGCACCGCGGCGTTCGTGGGCCTCGACGGTCTCACGGTCACCGGCACGATCGTGGCCAAGGTGAACAACACCGGCGAGATCGTGAACCAGACCTACTACTTCGGCGATCCGGTTCGCACTGTGGTGATGCCGTTCGGCACCAGTGCCTTCGTCGAGCAGTTCGAGGCAAACGACATCCTCATCAGTATCGGAGGAGTCCTTGAGCTCGAGGGCGACGTCACCTTCACGAAGACCCCGAGCAACAAGGTCGACGTACTGGTCAAGGACGCGAAGGTGTCCGTCTACGTGCCGATCAGCGGCGTGCGGGAGAAGGTCTTCGAGATCCGCGGTCAGGCCGCATTCGCGATCGGCGGCGGTGTTGGCTTCCAGTTGCAGGACTTCAAGATCAACGGCTTCGAGATCTTCGGCATAGGCGCCGACTTCGCGAACCCGACACTCAATCTGCCGCCGACTGCCGACCTGGGTACTCACGATCCGGCCCAGGAGAACACGCCCATATACGGCGCGACGGTCAAGTCGGCGGTCCTGAACTCGCGCGGCTACATCGACGTGCTGTTCCGCACGGCCGATCCGAGCATCCTCGTGGACGAGGCCTCCATCACCGATCCGGGCGCTGAGTTCACGCTTGGCGGCGGCGCGCTCGGAAGCGGCGTATCGGTCAACGGCGCCGCCACCAAGGTCTCGACAGCAGATGGCACGTGGTACAGGTACACCTTCACCGGAGCCTTCTCGCCGCAGTACGACGGGCAAGCGGTCGAGGTGCTGTTCCTGCCTGGCACCTTCACGGCGGGCGGAGCGTCCAATGCTGCGGACTTCGAGCTGTTCTATCTCGACCAGGATCCGCCAACGGCGAAGCTCGCCAGCCCGCTCAACGGTGCATCGATCAGCCCGCAGTCGCTGAAGTCTCGCGCGTATGTCGACGTGGTCTTCGCAGACGACGCTTCGCACGCACTGCGACTGGTCAGCGGGGCGACCAACATCGATATCGCAAGCGGGATCGAAGTCAGCGACAAGGTCTACCGCTTCACGCTGCCCACGACGACGCTTGCCAGTGGCATGTGGACCGTCAAGTACCACGACGGCTCGAGCTACGTCACTCTCGGAGTCTTCACCGTCGACACCGCCGCCGGCCAGCCCTCGGCCCCGAGCAAGTCCTCGGATCCCTTCAAGCTCGGACCGTTGACCCTCGACAAGCCGTCCATCGAGCTCGCCGACACGTCGTTCCGTCTGAAGGCGCCCGACGGTTCCATCAAGCCGACGCTAGTGCTGACGATCGCCATCAAGGCCAACATGGCCTCGCTCGACTTCGGTAGCGTTGCGAAGGCCGAGTTCAACGGCATCGTGGGCACGTTCGACATCACCGTCGACATCCTGAAGGCGATAGCCGCTCTGGACGACGCAAGCAAGTTGCTCGAGGCATTCGACGTGCCGGGCAACTTCGGTCTGGACATCAATAGGTTCGAGCTTGAGATTGCCGGTGGCGAGGTCTTGGTGACCGGCTCAGGCATCGACTACGACTACGACCCGAACTACAAGGCCGCCGATCACGGTGGAGCGCCACAGAGGTACTTCAAGGCCGACTCGGTGGGTGTGAGCATTCGCTCTATCGGCGCTTCGGTAACGCTCACGCCCTACACGCCGCAAGGCGGTACCACAATTCCCGGTCTCCAGATCTTCGAGAACGGCTTCAAGTTGGGTCGTGGCGAGCTGAAGTACACGCCCGCGAACGGGCCCATCAAGCTCGGTTCGATTCTCGAATTCGACGACATCCGGATAGGCATCGAGGACTTCGCCGTCCTGGGCGGCAGCGTTGACCTGAATGGCAGTATCTACATCGCTTCGGGCGGCGCGCGGTTCCTGGCGGGCGGTTTCTCCGCGGTCATCAGCGACCGCGTGGGCTCGGAGCCGGGCGATGTGCCGGGTACGCCCGACACAGAGGCGTTGCGCGCCGGGCTCACGTTTGAGGGCAACTCCGTCAAGGGCTTCATCTTCAAGGTCGACACGATGCGTCTGCAGTTCGGGTCCTTCCTCGTGATGACAGCTGTCGACTTCCAGCTCGATACTGGCGCTGGCGATACCGAGCGACTTGTGTGGTTCGGCTCCATCGGCGCCGAAGTCCAGATCGGCAGCTCGAAGATCGGCGGCGAGGCGCGCAACTTCGGGTTCCTTGGCGACGGTTCGTTCGAGACAGGGCCGGGCTTCGGCGTCTACCTGACCATCGGTGGTGCCACCGGCAAGGACTTCGGCTGGCCGGACTGGATGTTCATCCGGCCGAAGGCCATCGGTATCGAGTGGCCGGACATCAACGCCGATCCGGGCGACTTCGAGATCATTCTCTCGGCGAACGTCACCGGTATCCCGGGGCTGGACGACCTGGAGATCACGGGGTCGATCGAGGGCGTTCGCATCAACATCGGCCTTCTGAAGCAGGGCAAGTTCCCGATTACCGGGATCGATGCGGTCGGCGTCACGGTGGCCGGCAAGATGTTCGGAGGCGAGATCAACGCGGGTCTCGTACTCGGAATCATCAAGCTCGACGCCAATGGCAACATCATCGACACGTTCGACAAGCTCACCCCTGTCGAAGACCGCGTGATGTACGCCGGCTTGGAGGGCGGGTTCAAGTTCGCGGGCGCCGCGGGCTTCAGTATCCGACTTGGACTGTCCGAGCTCGGTCCGCTAGGCGTGCAGATAGGCGTCTCACTTCCTACCGGCATCCTCCTGCATCCACCGACAGGTCTGAGCATCAACGATTTCGTTGCGGGCGTTGAGTTCTTCAAGAGCCTGCCGTCCATCGATGACCCGTTCGCACTGCGTGGTTCCGCATTCGAGGTGCCCGAGACCCTCGACGCGGACGAGTGGATGGCGAGTCTCAAGGCCCAGGTCGCGGCCCAATACAGGGCGATCAAGGCGAACCCGTCGTTGGGCGGCTTCTTCGCGGCGTTCACCGCGCCGATGACGATCACCGGTTCGGCGAAGGTCTACTCGATCTACACGTCGCAGCAGCTCTTCAATGGCCAGGTCATCGTCAAGATCAGCACAGATGGCAAGTTCCTGATTATCGGCAAACTGAACTTCGCCGACGACAACATAAGCATCAGCGGACGGCTCTACGCCGACATCTCCAAGATCGCGCAAGGGGAGGCGACCGTCCTCTTCCTAGCAGACGTGCCGGATCAGGTCCGCATCCTCACCATGTACGGCAAGCTCCAGATGGGCTTCCGCGACGCAACAGGTCAGGAGGTTGCGTTCGAGGTCCCCGAACTGCCGCCGATCAATCCCACCGCCACGCTTGCGGGTCCAGGTGAGAACGGTGCTATCGCACTCGGCGAGATCAACGGCCGCGGCTTCATCGACGTTTCGTATTCGGTGCCCGCCGGCCACAGCCTCGACGAGGCATCGATCACCGACCTCGGCGCCGAGTTCATCGTCACGGCAAGCACGGGTACCGCCACGCTCGACGGCACGCAGGCCCCGATACTCATCGATCCGGCAACGCACAAGTACCGGTACTGGGTGATCAGCTCAAGCGATGCCGCCGGCATCAGTATGAAGTTCATAAAGAACAGCTGGTCGGTTACGAACGTTGCGACCGGTGAGGCCGTCGGCAATGACGGCGTGATACCCGATGCCACTGAGTCGGCGGACATCGCACACAACGCGGCCGTTTCGGACATCCCGTCGTCACATTACGTTGCGAGACTCGGCAACGGCTACATCGACGTCAAGTTCGCTCCTGCCGAAGGGCAGACGGTGGACGAGGCCTCGATCCTCGACGCGAACGATGCCGAGTTCTCGTTCTGGAGCGCGGACGGCACGACTGCGCTGCCTGTCACGATTGCCTCGACGTATGCGCCCACGAAGCTGATCGGCAACATCTACCGCTTCTACCTAACGGACGCGGACTTCCCGCTTGGTGTCGTGCTCGTGAAGTTCGCCGCCGGGACATGGAAGGCTTCGGGTGTCGACGGCTCGGCGAGCGAGAGTCGCTTCACGGTCCTCGATCCTCAGCCGACTGTGGTCGCACCGTTCGTTCCGCTCGACGGAAACAAGGACGGCGTGATCGATGGGACGGACAGGACCTCGATCGATGTCGAGGTAGCAGATGGTGCAAGGGACGGCGACAAGCTCTACGTTGACGTGATGTTCAGGCCGACGCCGGGAAGCACGCTCGACTACGCCTCGATCCTGGGCTCTGGAGACTCCGTCGACGAGTTCAGTGTGACGGCCGTGACGACGGGCGGAACGCTGACCTTCGACCAGACGCCCAAGCCAATCGCCTTCAAGCAGGACGCGAACGGACTTCCCGCACCGATGGCGCTCATCCAGGGCGACACCAACGCCGACGGAGTGGTCGACGGAAGCGACACGGCAGAGACAGAAGCTCAGTTCCTGGCGCGTCTGGCGAGCGAAGGCGTCCTGCGCTTCCGCTACTACGCCACCTCCCCCGGCGTTCACTATGCTCCCGGAGAGATGACCTTCACGTTCGCTGCGGGTGGATGGCAGGACAGCAATGGCAACGGCGGAGCCGCACGCACTCTGGTGTTCCGCATTGAGGGTCCGACAGCGGACATGGCCGATCCGATCGCCGGGACCGGCGCCGACTACTCGGCGATCAACAACCGCAACTGGATCGATGTCGGCTTCGAGAAGAACCTCAGCGATCCGTCGGGCTACACTCTGGACCGCGCGTCGGTGACCGACCTCGAGCCTGAGTTCAGGCTCAGTGGCGCCGGCCTCGGCTCGATCGTGCTGGACCAGAGCCAGGCTCCTGTGCTGTTCAACGACAACGGCACCACAGTGACGTTCCGCTACTGGGTCAACGGCGTCTTCGCTCCCGGCGACGTCGTACTGACGTTCCTCACGGGCAGCTGGTCCTACGTCCCGACGTCGTGGAGCACCTCGCCGATCACGTCCATCGTCCCGACCGACTCGATCTTCCTTGAAGTCGCACTGCCGAATTTGGGTGCCTCGGGGGTCACCACGGACTCCGCGTCTATCACTGACGTAGCGCCGGAGATCGCGCTGACGCTGAGCAGCGACCCGGCGGCGGGCTCGCTCGTGAGCATGCAAGCCGTGACTCCGGCTACCACGCAGCTCAACATCACACTGCCCAAGGGCAGCTACACGATCGATGAGAATTCGGTGAAGGACACAGCACCCGAGTTCACAATCACCGGTCCCGGCCTAGGCACGGCGAAGCTCTCCGGGAACCCCACGGGCGGTGGCGGCACGTACACCTACAACGTGATTGGCGGCTCCTTCGCCACGGGTGACATCACGATCGTGCTTGTACCCGGCAGCTGGTCGTTCGTCTACTCCACGCAGGAGAGCGTAGAGGCCACAGCCGTCATCACGGAGCGTACTGAAGGCACCGGCTCCCAGCCGGTCACCGGCACCGTCGAGGTGAAGTACCCCGTAGCCAGCGGATTCGTGGTCGATCGCGACTCCGTGCTCGACTCTGGTACCGAGATCACGGCCGTGTCGGGCGGCTTCTCGATCGTCGGCGGACCGACGCAGGTCGACGCGAACACCTTCAGGTACACGATCGTAGGCTCCGCAGCCGACAACACTCCTCAGAAGCTCACGTTCACCATTGGTGGGTCGAGTTGGTCGATTGCGTCTCGCAGCGTTGCCGTGGATCCGACTCGCGCCGCCATAGTCACCGAGGACGGCTACCGGATCCGCGTCACCGGGCTCACAAAGGACGACGAAGTCGAAATTGAGTTCCTGCCCGGCAGCTGGTCCTACGCTCCCACGACGACCATCGATCCGGACACTCGTTCGGGCTTGGATGCTACGAACAACAACACATACATCGACGTCCAGTTCCGATCGACCGCGTCGACCGCGACCGAGCTCGATTTGGCTACCATCTCCGACTCGACGGCGTCGCCGCAAGACGAGTTCACTCTCGGTGGCGCGGGAGCCGGTGTCACTGTGAACGCGGACGCGCCGCTGCACCTTGGCAACGGCAAGTTCCGCTACTTCCTCAGCGGCACGTTCTCGACCGGCGACGTGGATGTTGTCTTCCAGGACGGCACCTGGGAGCAGAAGACGGCCGGCCCGAACGTTGCCAACCTTGGCGAGACCGAGACCTTCACCGTGCAGGGTCCGACGGCCGACCTCGTAGGCCCGGCGGACGGCGACGGAGTGAGCGCTCGCGGGCTGAACGAGCGCGGCTACATCGACGTGCCCTTCGTGATTCCGGCCGGAAAGAAGCTGGATTTCGCCAGCGTCACTGATCTCGCCCGCGAGTTCTCCATCGCCGGGGCTACGGGACTGCAACTGGATGACTCGCAAGCGCCGGTCTGGCTGCGAACCGACGGCAACACGGAGATATTCCGCTTCTGGACCAAGGGTGTGCACGTACTGGTTCACCCCGGCTCGCCGGGTAGCCCGGCCGGGGTCATCCTGCAGTTCAACCCAGGCAGCTTCGACCTGATCGACGACGTCACCGGCGAGACGACGTCCAGCACATTCGCCGGTTCGGTATCACCTGTGGATGCCCTCGTCGGCGGCATCCAGACTTGGAACATCGGCTATCTAGACGTAAGGCTCACGCCGACGGCCGGCGACAAGCTCGACGTCGCCAAGATAGTCGATTCCGATCCCGAGTTCGATCTTGGTGGCAGCGGGGCGCTCAGTCTCATCCTGCTTGCGGGTGCGATGCCGACGCTGATGCCAAACGGCTCGTATCGCTACTACATGACGGGCGATTTCGCCCCGGGCGACGTGACGGTCGACTTCCTGGCAGGCTCCTTCGAGTCCGTCGACGCTTCCACGTCTCTCCCGGTCGCCACGAACCTTGCCGAGAGAGAGAAGTTCACTATCGTCCAGCTGGCGGCCGTCTTGGCCGACCCGCCGGACGGAAGCATGCTCGGAGCGGACGTTCTCAACGACCGCGGCTACTTCGACGTCACATACACGCTGCCGGCATACGCGAGCGACCTCGACATCGCGTCGATCACCGATCTGGATCCCGAGTTCACCGTTTCGGACACGACGACTGGCTCGTTCACGCTCGACGCCAACGAGGCACCAATCTTCATCGGACGCGTCGGCAACCAGTTCAAGTTCCGGTACTTCTACACAGGCACTGCCGACGCCGAGACCGTGACGCTCACCATGATCGGCGGTTCGGCGACCTACCTGGATGCAGCAGGCGACTCGATGCCGATGTTCGCCGAGATGACTCTCGATGTGTTCGAGGATCCCGCCGACAGCAGCTATCTGGTCATCGACGTGCCCTTCGGCGAGTCACCCGATCTCGACGCGACCACTATCGAGCAGGTCTCGTCGCCGACCGAGTTCGTCGTCAAGCTCGGTGCGACCACGCTGACCGTCGCGACGGGCGCCGCCTCGGCTGTGTCGGGCACCTACCGATACCGCGTCTCGGGAGGTGGGGTCTCTGCGGGCAGCCAGGTGAAGATAACCTTCACCGCCGGCACATGGACGTACCTGGGCGAGGCTTCGGTTCTCGAGTCGCCGAAGTCCGCCAGCCTGCCTGTGGGCTCCTACATCGATGTCGAGTTCAAGCAGGCCGGTGACGCCACACTGACGGTCAGCTCGATCGACGGCGGCGAGATCACGCTCGGCGGCACGGGTCTGGGTACCGGTAGCACCAAGGTGCAGAAGAGCACCTCGGCCACGCCGACCGTGCTGGCCGACGGGCAGACGGTCCGCTACTACCTCGAAGGCCGTTTCGTGAAGGGCGCAGTGAGCGTTCACTTCGTGCCCGGCAGCTGGACGGACAGCGACGGCAACGTCGGCGTGGGCGGTACGGAGACGTTCCTGCTGACCGAACTCGCCACGGTTGCCGACACGGCCGCTTCGGAAGGCTCGAGCACCCTGAGTCGCGTCTTCTTCATCGAGCTGTCAGGCGGAATGGAGCTCAGGCTTGCCGACTTCTTCGAGGAACCGCTGCTGGAGATTCGCGGCAAGGTGGCGCTCGAGTTCGGCAAGCGGACTCTGCCCGACAACACTACGCGCAATCGCATGGCGCTGTTTGCGTCCGGCACCATAAAGGTCATCAAGCTAGGAAACCTCGCTTCCGGCGCGGCGACGTTCATCCTGGAGACCGGCGACACGCTCGCCGACATCGAGTTCTGGGGCGTAGCCGCCTTCGCCACCAACTTCGAGTTCCTTGAGCAGTACGGGATCTACCTCACCGGTAGCGCGTTGCTGCAGGTAAACGCCTCGAGCCGTGTCCAGACAGAGACGCTTACGCTCGAGGGCATCCCCGGTGGGCCGATCATGGTCATCGACGCCAGTTCAGCACCGTCCGGTCTGCCCACCAACACGTTCAGCAAGAGCGCGCTTTCGGACGCGTGGAAGCAGCTGCTTCGCTCGCCGCCGACAGACCGCGACCTGGACGGCAAGGCAGACTCATCTGATAGCGAGCTAGTCGTCGTCACCGGTGAGGGTCTGACTCTGCGGCTGGAGGACTTCGCCGGCCTTACTGAGGCGGATCTCGAGAACGCGGAAGTTGAAGGCATCGTCGCGGGCGAGAAGTGGAAGGTCTACCTGAACGACGGGCGGAAGTTCTTCATCCAGAAGACGACGATGACGCTCTTCGATGGTGCCGGCGAGCCTACGGGCACCAAGGACGTGTACATCATCAGGGGCGAGCAGCGTACCTACGAACTCGCGCCACTTTCCTTCTCGATCGAAGTGGTCGGAGGCATGCGAATCGCCGACCCGAATAATCCTTCAAGCACGTGGATCGAGATGGGCGGCGGATTCCTGCTCAGCTTCTCGACCGATCGGTTCGAGTTCTTCATTACAGCGGCGGGCACCATAGTCCCGCTCGACATCAGCGGTCGAATCCTGGGTCTGTTGATCGTGGCGTACGACTTCGACACCACGCCCGACGGGAATGACATCCCCGGAATCGCGGCACTGTTCCGCGTCGACATCTCCGTGGGCGTCGCGCCTGAGGCCGGCAGCGACAGCAGCGGAGTGAGCGACATCAGCGGGATCTTCACCTTCGAGGGCCGCGTACAGGTGATGCTGAACACGACCCTGGGCGATCAGATATTCGAAGTACCTGAGTCCTTCCTCAATGTGCTACCCGAGGACTTCCCGACCCTCCTGACGATCTATCAGAGCAGACCGGCGCTCGACGGGATCTCGCAGGATCCGAACTACCCGCCCAACGGTGAATTCTATGTCTCTGCGCTCATCGAGGGCTCTATCACGCTGTTCGATGCCATCAAGTTCTCTGGCTTCCTGAGCTTCACTGCGGGAACCGGAGGCGTTCGCATTGCGGGCGCAGTCAGCGCGCAGATTAAGTACATCGGTGGCGTTTCCGGGTCGATCGACTTCATGCTCTACACGGACTACGACCCGTATGATTCGTTCACGCTGCCGAATCCGGGCATCGTCGGGCGGGCTACACTCGCACTTCAGGCAGGCGGCATCGTTCCCGGCGTGAGCATCTCCGGTCAGCTTCTGCTGGAGTTCAACCTGTTCGTATTCGATGTGGGTACGATAACGGTGCAGACGTTCCAGACGAACTACGATGTTGACGGCGTCGAGGACGCGGACGCCGGACTGCTCGCAATAGACTCGACGGACGGCAGCATCCTCATCGGTGACGTCGAGATCCTGTCCGGGTTCCGCCTGGTGATACAGGGTCAATTCGTAATCGGCGAGATAATCGAAATATCCGGCAAGTTCACGCTCACGTTCAACCGCGACCCATTCTTCATCGAGGTCACCGTCGACGCGAAGATGAAACTTGGCCCGCTCGGTGACGTGGAGCTTGCGGGTGCGTTCCGGATTGACGCCAAGGGGCTCGCGGCCTATGTGACGTTCAGCCTCGATGCGGGTGGAGAGTTCGGCAAGAAGATCGGCCTTAGATTCCAGGCGGAAGCCACGCTGGAGCTGAACACTGCTCCGTATACGGTCAGCCTCGGCGGTCGCGATCTCCCCTCGGGCTTCAAGCTCGCCATCAGCGGCGCTGTCGAGTTCCTCGGACTGGCGCAGGCGAATGGAAGCGTCACCATCACGATTCGCAATCGTGCCTTCGAACTGGAGTTTGATGTCTCGGTCAAGCTCGGACCACTGACTGTAAAGGCGGCCGGCTTCGCGGGAGTCTACGCTGACAACAACCCCGGTCTGACTATGCGGCTGGCAGTCTCGGTGAACCTGAACCTGCTCGACATCGTGAAGATCAAGGCGTCCGGTGAGCTGCAACTCAACACGTGTAGCGTGGATCGGAAGGCCAACGGGCTCACGATAGGGAAGAAGTCGTTCCGCCTCGCGCTCGAGGGTAGCGTCAACATACTCGAGGTCATCAAGTTCGACGCGAAGTTCGTCATCCAGGTCGGAGGCGGCAACGTCACCGTCGGCTCGGGCGAGACGCGGCGCACGTTCACCCTCGGCCCGAGCGACTGGATTATTGACTTCAGCGCCAGCGCCGACTTCTTCGGGCTCGCGAAGATGAGCGCAAAGGGTTGGATAAGCTCGACCGGCTCGTTCGACCTCACGCTCGACGGCGAGCTGGTGCTCGGCTCGCGTAGCTTCGGCCTTGTCGGCGAGTTCCACTTCCGCGTGTGGTTGTGGACGCCCACCGAGGCTGACCCGCAGTACTGGTTCGGCGTTGAGGCCAGTGCCGAGGTAAGCGCGCGGCTCTTCGGTTTCAAGTTCGCGAGCATCGGGCTTGGCTTCAAGGTCGAGGTGCGGACCTCCACGGGTGGCACGGTGCCTGTGGTCGCGTCGGTCACCGTGAAGATCAAGATCCTGTTCGTCAAGGTGAGCAAGACCGTCAGCTTCAAGCTAGGCACGATAACGCTGCCGAAGATAGTCCACCTGGCCGGCGATCCTGGCGCTCTACCGGCGGACTGGGTGAAATGGTCACGTGGCGGAGAACTGCATCTCAACATCGGCTCCCGCGCCTCGGCGAGGGGCGTCTCAGAGGATGATCCGGACGAAGTGTTCGTGATCGAACACGTGGAAGGCACCAAGGGCGACGAGACGATAATGATCACCGGCATGGGTCGCTCGCAGACCTTCAGCAAGGTGAGCAAGATCGTCGCGAACTGTGGATCCGGCAACGACCAGATTATCGTGAAGGAAGGCGTGCTCGCCGACGTGGTATTCGATGGCGGTGCCGGTGACGACATCCTCATCTACCAGGGTTCCGGAACGAACGTGAGCATCAACGGCGGTGCGGGCGACGACTACATCGAGGTCGGCAGCAAGGCGACCGGGACCTATGACGGCTCCTACAGCATTGTGCTCGACGGAGGTATCGGCGACGACTACATCGTGAACTCCGGCGCAGCACCGTCGTGGATCAAGGGCGGCGACGGCACGGACGTGCTCGTGGGCGGCACTGGTCGCGACTGGATCCAAGGTGGAAGCGGCGCAGACGACATCGACGGCGGCGACGGCCCGGACAAGCTGGAAGGCGGGGCGGGTGCCGACGTGCTCCGCTGGAAGGTGGGTACTGCGGCGGCGACCGCCGACGGTGGCGACGGGTCCGACATGCTGATCATCACAGCGTCCAACAAGGCCGACGTGTTCGCGGTGTCCGCATTCACGGAAGCCAGCGTGGCGAAGACGAAGATCGCGAAGCTCGACGGTTCGGCGGAGACGGCGAGCATGACGATGACCTCTGCGGCCACCGAGAAGGTCTTCCTCGACGTGGGGAAGGGCGCGATAGATGAGATTCGTGTCCTGGGTTCAGCCGGAGTCGACAACATCACCGTTGCCTCGGCAGATGAGGAACTCGAAGGAGCCGAAGGCCCGAAGACGAACACGGTGAAGATCACCGGGACTATCAATGGAGTGGCGCTGTCGCAGGTCCATCTGGTTCGCACGTCTCGCGGAGACGGCGACAAACTGGTGCTCAACACGGTGCTCAATGGCACGACCGGCACGGCCCAGAACGACGTGGTGAACGCTTCGGCACTGGCCACCGACAAGATCGCGCTGACGCTCATGGGTGGGCCGGACAACGACACGCTCGTAGGCTCGCCCTACAACGACGTGCTCGATAGCGGCACCGGTTCGGACACTGTTACCGGTGGTAGCGGCAAGGACACCTTCATCGACGGCAGTACGTCGCCGGCCGACATCGACACGCTCGTCGAGTCGTTCGATGCAGATATGTCGCTGTACCAGGACACCTTCGTGGTCGGCAGCATCAAGTCCAGCTCTCTGACTCACACCTCCGACTCGCACGGTTGGGGAGACCAGTACTCCGCGGCCACAGTCGAGAACATCGGCGGGCTGTTCGAGAAGGCGACGCTGACCGGCGGTGCCGGCAACAACGTCATCGTCGTGAACGACTTCGACAACTCGTTCCGTGTCGGGACGGTTGCCTACACGGTTTCGCCGTGGCTAGGGGAGGCCACGATCAACGGCGCCGGCGGCGACGATCACCTCATAGTCACGGTGAATGTTGGCAACGTCGCCAAGGTCACCGCCAACGGTGGCGGTGGTACGGCCGACGAACTGATCGTCTTCGGCACGGCGCTCTCCGACGGCTTCACACTGGACACCGGCTCGCCGAGTACCATGCAGGCTGCCGGCACGGCCACGACTCTCGTGACGCACAACACTGTGGAGCACGCGTATCTGTACGGTCTCGCGGGCGCGGACCGTGTGGCGGTGCGGTCGCTGACGGTCGCTACCGACATCCTGCTCGGAGCCGGTGACGACCAGGTCGGCGTGGGCAGCAACGCGACCATCAGCACAAGCGGTGGCCTTGCGCTCACCAACAGCGGCGGCAAGGTGGACGACATTTCGGCCGCGCTGCTCATCGACGGCGGCAACGACAGCTCCTGGGACGTCGTGACGGTCGACGATGGCGCCGACGACAACGACAACAACGGCACGCTGACGTCCACACGCCTAAGCGGCTTGGACATGACCGGCCACATCGACTACACGAGGCTGCAGGTTCTAGACATCCTGCTTGGCGGCGGCGGCGATGAGTTGCTCGTCGAGAGCACCCACGGAACTGCGAACTACATCTCCCATACGGAAGTTGACAGCGCCAACGGCAACGACGTCGTACGCATCGAGACCGTCTCTGGCCCCACATCCGTCGTGACCGGATTCGGCGACGACGACGTGCACATCGGCAGCGACGCGCGCGCCACCAACCCGAGAGCGAACAGCCTGCTGGACTCCATCCTCAATGGCTGGCTGTACGTTGGCGCCGCCGCTGGTCTGGCCGACCGGCTGTTCGTCTACGACAGCGGCGACACCAAGGACAATACCGCCCAGGCGAACAACACGGCCGGGCGCCTCGCGGCCGATGAGATCACCGGTCTGGGCATGCAGCTCGGGATCAGGTACGCGGACTTCGAGCGGCTCGAACTCTACCTGTCCGGTGGCGACGACGAACTCTACATCGAGAGCACGCATCCCGGCTACACGCTCGTGCACGGCGGCGACGAGGCGGCCAAGACCAACGCGTTCAACGACGTGATCAACATCGACACCATCACCGGCGACACCAAGGTGATGGGCGGCAACGGCAGCGATGTCATCCGCGTGAACTTCGACCAGGACGGCGAGCAGACGTTCCGCAATGGCATCGGCGGCAACGTGCTCGACCTCGACGGCGGACGCGGGGGCGACACGTACGAGATCGGTCTTGCCGGCGTCGGTACGGCGCTCATCAACGTCTTCGACACCGGTACCGACGAGGCGATCGACGACCTGGTCATGTACGGCACGCCCGACGACGACTACTTCCTGCTCCGTGCGAACCGCCAGTGGAAGGTCAACGGCGAGCTTGCGCCCAGGGGCTCCGTGTCGGCGATCGACATCGAGACCGAGCTGCAGGAGCGCGTGAACTACGATGGCGCGATCGAGGGACGCTTCGTCATATACGGTCGCGAGGGCGATGACACGTTCGTCGTCGATGACAACATGGCGCCGCTGGTGCTGTTCGGCGATGCCGGCAATGACACCTTCCAGATAGGGCAGGTATTCGCCTCGCCGCGCGACGGCATCAACCCTGACAACGGACTCGATCCTGTCGACTACTTCGAGACCACCCATATCACGCGCGGCTATCTGAGCAACGGCGTGAGCGTCTCGAGCACGATGTTCGGTGGCGCGGGCAACGATGACTTCACCGTCTACCACAACACCGCGGAGCTCTATCTGTACGGTGACGAGGACGACGACAACTTCCTCGTGCGCGCGTTCGTGAAGGTCAACCCGGACGACCCGGACGCGCCGTTCACCAACATCAACGGCGGCCAGGGCGCCGACTTCATCGCCTTCACGGTCAACGCTCCCGTCCGTATCGACGGTGGCGACGGCTTCGACACGCTGACCGTCATCGGCACCGAGTTCGGCGACGACTTCGTGGTCACCGACAAGGGCGTCTTCGGCGCCGGGCTGTACGTGACCTACACGGGCCTCGAGAGGCTGGTCGTCGATGCGCTCGAGGGCAACGACCGGTTCTTCATCGCGAGCACGAGCGACGAGGTCGCAGTCGAGATCATCGGTGGTCGTGGCAGCGACACATTCCACGTTGGTGGCGGCAACGATGGCCAGGCCATCACAGTCGTGAGCAACAGCCTCGAGGGTCACAGCGGACTCATCATCAACACCGTCTCCAGCGATGACGCCGACTACAACGAGATCTTCGTGCAGGACGTGGTGGCACGTGTGGGCGACAACGACGAACCGGGTGCAATCGTCACGACCGGGAGACAGCTACGCGTGTTCGAGGACGTCCCGACAGGCACCGGCGACCCGCGCGACACACTGCTGGCCCACTACCAGTACACGATCGTTCTGACGCGCTCGCCGGAGGAGACCGTCCGCGTGACCGCATCGCCGATACCGTTGCGTGAGAGCGAGATACGTGCGGGCGGCAAGGGCATCGGGCTCGTGTCCGGCGCCGATACGTCGCTTGACCTGGCCAGTGAGAAGGGCGTCACGCTGCTCTTCGACCGCACCAACTGGTTCGTCCCTCAGATCGTAAGGGTCGTTGCCTTCAGCGACGAGCTGCCCGAGGGCACGCGATTCATCAACATCCAGCACAGCGTGACCGAAGGCGTCAGCCGCGATGACGGCGGCGCGTACGACAATCTCAAGATGCTCGGCGTGCAGGTGCAGGTCGTCGACAATGACGTGGCCGAAGTGCTCGTCGTGGAGAGCGACGACGACTCACTCGTGGCCGAAGGCTGGGAGGACGGCGCGATTCCGGCCTCCGACACCTACTACGTCGTCCTCACCCGGGAGCCGAGCGCGGATGTACACATCAGCGTAGCGAACGACTCGCAGCTCAGAGTCACCAAGGACGGCGTGCCCGTGAGCGAACTCGTCTTCACGAGCGGCAACTGGGACCAGCCGCAGACCGTAGCGATCCAGGGCGTCGACGACTTCGACAAGGAAGGCTTCCACTTCTCGAGGATCACGCACCTGTTCACGGGCAACATCGACGGGTTCCTGAACATCCGCCTAGTAGACGTGATCTCCGGCCTCGCGGATGCGATTCAGGGAGATCCGTACAAGGACTACAGCACCGACTTCCCGCCTCCGAGCGAGAATGCCACTGAAGGCAGTCTCGTCATCGAGAGCGAGAGGGCTTTCGAAGCCACGCCGCTGGCGCCACCGGGTGCGACGATGGTCATCGACGACGCCAACTCCACGCGCGCCTATGTAGGCACGATGACCCTGACGCTCACCACGACACGCGCGGGCAACCAGGTACTACAGGGCGACAGGTGGATCTTGAGCATCAACGGTCGAGACTTCCGGATCGCTGCATCGATTCCGGAGATCGCTGACTCTCTTGCGAACCTCACCCTCGGCGCCGTTGCCGAGGCGTTCGCGGTCAAGCTCCAGACGGAGCTCGGCTCCTCGTACGACGTGACCGCCACCGCCGGCGTGATCACAATCGGCTTCAGCTCGTCCGGCACGACGCTAGGTGTCGACGAGGTGTCCTACGTTGCCGCGATAGGCGTCGAGCTCTACGGTGTTGCCGGTCGCGATCCGGGCGGCACCTTCAGCGGAATGACGCTCAGCACGACGCACTGGGCGACACTCGAAGTCGACTTCACGGTCCCGACGGACCTGATGACCAAGGGCGACACGTGGCTCGCCACGCTGGACGACACGACCATCCCGTACGACGAGGTCGACTATACCTTCACGGCGGGATCGCGGTTCAAGTCGCTCGATCTCACTGATGTGGCGGTCGGGGTGGCTTCGGCGCTCAACGCCGCTGTCGTTCCGGACTTGTCGGCAACAGCGTTCGGCCGGACACTCACCATCACGAGCACCGAGTCGTCGTTCACGGTGACGGTCGCAGCTCCGTCCGGGTACACGACTGCGATCGCTGGAACCTTCGCTTCGGGCAGCACGACGCACTACACCAGCGCGACGATTACGCTTGGTGGAGGCAGGCTCATCGAGGCAGGGGAGACCTGGACGCTCACGGTCAACGGAGTCGCCTACGAGTTCACCGCGCCCTCGGTCGTGGCAGGCACCAGGCCGAAGGCCGTCGACGTGCAGCTCACCGATGACGACGCGCCCGGCGTGCGAATCATCGAGACGGGTGGGTCGACGGTCGTCGTCGAGCCGAGTCCGAGCGTGCTGCTCGGCAACGGCACTGTGGTCGAAGACTCGACTCTTGGCTGGGTGCTGGTCGTTCAGGCGCCCAACCAGGTCGACGGTTCGGACATCAGCACCACGAAGCTGGAGATGTTGATCTCTATCGTTCGCCATCCCGAGAATCCGGCGAAGTTCAGCAGCGCGACCGTGGTCTTCTCCGGCGATGTTGTGGCTGGACATACCTGGAGCCTCTCCATCGACGGCATGCTCTTCGAGCACGAAGCCACCCATGCCGACACCCTCCAGACGATCGCCCAGTCGCTGCGCAACAAGATCAACGCGCCGCTGCCGCTGGGCTTCGGTACGGGTCATGCCGAGGTCAAGGAAGTCACCATCTTCAAGGGTGATTTCGGCACGGCCGTCATCGGCGAGAAGAGCATCCACGACTCGTTCTTCAGCGCGCAGGATCTCGACCTGGCCAAGTGGAGCGACAACGAACACCCGGATATCGCGAACTCTTCGCCGTCAGAGGTCACAACGCCGTGGCCGCACCTGACCGTCCTCGGCACAGGCGATGGACAGAATGACTTCTACAAGCTCGAGATCACCGATGAGATGATCAGCGACGCCGGCAGCGGGGGAATCGGCGTCATCTTCGACATCGATCACGGCTTCGAATACGGCGATGGGGTGCTGTGGGCCAGCATCCTCAGGCTGTACAAGCTCGTGGAAGTGGAGCAGAACGGCAAGAAGGTCAACACGTATCCGCTCATCGCTCAGGGCCCGGGATACTCGAACCCGGCACTGGCAGGCAAGGGCGGCAGCACCAGCTGGCTCGATGACTATCTCACGTATGCTGTCGGTGAGGCCGGCACGTACTTCCTCGAGGTCGGCAACTGGATCCCCTACGGCTCAGGCAGCTTGCCTGAGGGCATCGACTACACTCTGCACGTGTCGGTCCAGGGCCACGCGGCGGACAGCTTCATATTCGCTCCGCAGCCTGTGCTCGAGACCAACGAGACGACGCAGTCGATTGACCCGACCACCACCGCCGGTGATTCCACGGGCGAGAACTTCTTCGACTTCTACGACGGCACCGTTGGCAACCAGAACACTGTCGTCGTGGACGGCACGGTCCTCGATTCACTCACGCCGTACGCGAGGGTCCGCGGTTCAGGCGACGGTACGTTCGATGCCTACGAGTTCATCGTGACCGAGGATATGCTCTATCCGGGCGAGGACGACGTAGACATCGTCGGCTCCGGTTCCGTTGTCGATTCGACGCAGTTCTACACGATGATGGATCTCGTTCTCACGGCGAGCCGTCTGACGCTCGGCGACGTCTGGACCATCGGCCTGCGCTACAAGGACTACTCCTACACGGTCAAGTCCGGTGATGCGCTCCTCGACGTCGCTGAAGGACTCCTCGCTCAGTTGCCGGCGCGCTACAAGAGCGCCGAAGCGGCCTCCGAGGCGACGCAGACGTCCGACTCGAAGATCCACTTGATAATCCGCGATCCGAACGGCTTCAACCTCGTCGGTCTGCCCGTGGTCGATGAGCCGAGACCCGGCTTCGTGCACGAGGCCGAAGCGGGAACGGTGAGACGGTCGACCTCCGTAGAGGACACGACCGGCGCACTCGTGCACTTCACCGCGGCCACGGTCGTCTTGCGCGGCTCGGCCACCGGCGGCGAGGTGTGGAGGCTTCGTGTCAACGGCGTGTACTACGCGTATCCGGTGGCGGTTGGCGATGGCTTGTCGGATATTGCAGCAGCCTTGGCCGGCATGATTCATCCTCTGCCGACTGTTGACGCCCTTGCCGTCGGCAACGAGATCACCCTGACCGGCGCCGACTTCACCCTGGCATTCTCGGTGGAGGGTACAACTCCGGTCGGCTACGCGGAGATCTCCGGCACGCCGGTGACATCGCAGCTGAGCAAGGTGCCGTTCACCGAGGCACGCATCACGATTCCGGCTGGCGCGGCCAGTCGAGTCGGCGAGACCTGGCACGTAACGCTCATCGACGTGGCCAGTGAAGCGGCGACATCCAGGCAGTACGTGGTGCAGTCATCGGACAACACCGCCGGCAAGGTCGCCCAGGGAATAGCCGCGGCCATCAACGGCTTCGGCGGGTACTCCGCGTACGCTGACGGCGCAGACGTGGTAGTGACGAAGAGTGGTTTCGCGTTCACGATCTGGGTGTGGGTCGACCCGGCGGGCAGCTTCACGATCGATCCTTCTCCGACGCCTTTCAGCCAGACGGTGCACATCAGCTCGACGTTCGGCAACGCGAGCGACGAGTGGAGACTCACGCTGCGTAAACTCGACGGAACGTACCTGACGCATCGGACCGGCTATGGTGCGACGGCCGTCGCGATTGCGGAATCGCTCGCCTCCGCTTCATCGTTCGCAGGCTTCCGGGCAGTCGCCGACGCTGGCAGGCTTGTCATCACCCGTCTGAACGGCGAACACTTCCTCGTGACGATGCGCGTTACGCCGGCGGACGCGATCGTCACCGAATCGAAGGCCGCAACGGTCACGATTCCTTCGGGCGGGAACTCGACCGACGTGTTCACGCTCAAGGTAGGCATCTTCGAGGCCACAGCGCCCGGCGGCTCGCCTTCAAGCATCGCCTCGGCGCTAAGGACGAAACTCACGGCGGTCGGCTACACAGTTGTCGCCGCTACGGGCAGCGTGATCGAGTTCAGCAGCGGCAGCGCTCTTCCGAGCGTGTCTCTCTTCATCGACTGCGGAGCGTCCACCGTTGCGACAACCTCCGCGACTACGCGAGTGGTCACGCTTGCGGGCAACGCCAACGGCGGCGACATCTGGACGCTGGAGATCGGCTCGGTCCCGTATGGGTACATAGCTCCCTCCAACAACGTTGCCGCTTCGACGGTGGCTCAGCAGCTGGCTTCGGATGTCGACGTCCAATTGGGCTACACCGCGTTCGCGAGCAGCGGAGTGCTCCACATCACGAAGGTTCTCGGGACAACGCCTTCACTCGGCTTCCTGATCGAGCGCAACAGCAGCGCTGCACTGCAGCCGGTCGTGAGCGGCGACGTGAAGCTTGATTGGGCGCAAGTCGTGACCCTGGCTCCCGCAAGCGTGCTTCCGACGGTCACGCAGGACGGTGACTACTGGAAGCTGCAGGTTGATGGCTCCACAATCACGTACGAGGTGACCGCCGACACTACGAGCTTGAGCACACTGGCGTCCTGGATCGCCTCGGCAATCGGTGGCTTCACCGTCACACCTACTGGCGGACTGATCGTGGTGACGTCGACCGACGGTTCGCCTGTCGACGTTGGCGCCGTTCGCCAGTTCCGCGCGACTCCGCATCTCACCGCAGCCGCGACAGCCGACGGCAGGCCGCATTACCTCAAGGCGCGGTTCGAGCTGGACATCGCCAAGGTTCAGTTCAAGGGCGGCGACACGTGGTCGATCGTTATCGATGGCGTCGAGTACACCGTGGAGCTGCAGTCCAGCGACCCCAACAAGACGGTGGAGAGAATCGCGCAACTCCTGGCAGAGAAGATCACCGCCGAGTCGCCGTTCGTCGCGGTGGCCGATGGGTACGCCGTCACGATCACGGATCCCTCCGTCGATTCGCTGCTCGGCGTGCAGGCCGGCGACGATCCGTTCACGCTCTCTGTCGGGCGCCAGGGCGGCAAGGCGATAGGCCTCTTCGACATCGACTTCAGCACGCCGCTCCACGGCACGAAGGAGATCACCGTCACCGAGACCGAGTACTACGAGATCCTGTGGTTCACGTTCTCGCAGAAGGTAACCCGTACCTACTACGTGCCGTACACCACGAGTCTCACGCTGCAGCTGTTCGATGAGCACGGCACGCTGCTGGCCCAGTCATGGTACGGCATCGACGAGGCAGACATGCTGGGCAACGAGGCCCTGCGCTCGACCGACGATTCGCACGTGCAGGATCTCGGCAGCGTGACTCAGCGTGACCCGTTCATCACGTATACGTTCACTCAAGCCGGTAGGTACCAGGTCAAGGTCGGATCCGTTGTCGACTACGACGACAACCTGTACTACAGTGACTCGTTCGAGCCTGACGAAGTGCTAGCCGGTCAGACCTACGATCTGGTTGTCTCGCTGCAGAACCACCCGACGAACCCGCGGGCGATAACGCTGGCAGGGAAGACGATCACGTTCACAAGTGGGCCTGCGGCTGGCCAGAGCGCCATCATCGCCGCATACGACACCGTTGCGGGCGCCTATATTCTCGACCGCGTGATACCGGGCACCGAGCCCACGACGAGCGCGACCTTCGAGATCACGTTCGACCCGTACGTTGAGTTCGAGGACTTCGCAGAGAACAGCCCGGTCACCGACTACTACGAGGTCATCCTCACCGGTCGTCCCGACGCGACCGTAACGGTCGCCGTCGACCCGGCCCGCACTCGCACCTACGATGCAGACCGCGCATTCGATCCCGATTCTGACTTCGGCCAGGCGAATGAGGTCCAGGTACAGGCGGCCACGAGGCAAGCCCTCGTCAGGCTCTCCGGGACGCCTGCGGCTGGCGAGACGTGGGTGCTGAAGCTGACGCCCATCACCGACATCCTCGACCCGATCTACTTCTCGGTTGCAGCGAGCGGACTGACCCTCGAGCAGATGCGCGATGCGCTTGCGGCAGCGGTGAACGGCCATGGCAGCTTCACGGCATCCACATCCAGCGCGGACCTGTCGTCGTTCACGGTCACGAGCACGACCGCGTTCTTCGCGGACTTCCGCGTGCTTGTGAGGGGCTCGCTGCCGGCGACGCTTTCCGCCACGCGCGGTGGCTACGAAGCGACGGGTACCTCGGAGCTCAACGAGCAGGACGTGGAACTCACGGGCTTCGCCGCTGAAGGGGAGACGTGGACGATCAAGCTCACCCATAACGGCTCGACGATCTCGAAGTTCTACACGGTCGGGTTCCGCGAGGGTCTCGCCGACATCGTCGATGAGCTCGCGGCGCTGCTCAAGCCTACCGAGTACAGCGTGACGGCTTGGGGTCGCGTACTCACCATCGCCCGCAAGGACGGCGAGGCGTTCGACGCCGAGGTAACCATCAGTCCCTACAGCTCTGGCGCCGCTGGCATCACGGCCCAGCTCGTGTTCGACTCGTCCAACTGGAACGTGGCTCAGCGCGTGACCGTGATGGCGGTCGACGACGAGTTCATCGACGGCGGCGACGCGCTCGTCTTCGGCGCGCTGCCCGAGCGTGTCAACAGCATCCGCGGTCCGCTCACCATCGAGGGCGGACTGCGAGTGGGCGAGGAGCGCTTCCTCACCGATCCGTTCCGCCTGCCCGGTGAGACGAACTTCCCGATGGCCGAAGGTGTTGTCGCAACGGTGACGGTGAGCGGCGAGAGCTCGGCGGCAGTGCTCGTCAACCCGAACGCGATCCACGTGAACGCTCTCACCGGCGAGCGGCCCGGCTTCGATCCGAGGATGAATGACTATCCGTACTCGGTGACCTTCCTGGACGATCCGCTGCTCGGCACCGAGATCGACGTGCGGTACGTATCCGAGGACATCCTCTCTGTGGCACGCCAGGACGGGTTCACGGTCGACCTGACCGTCGTCGGTGCGGCTACGGGCACCAAGGCCACGCTTCTCGGCATCCCTGATCCCGACGCGCTCGGGGCCATCAACAGCGCCGGCGGTTGGCAGCAGATCATCATGTCGCTCGCCGGCACGCCCGCCGAGGGTGAAACCTGGAACGTTCGACTCAACAGCGTGACCCAGGGCGATCACACGTACTCAGTAGAGGTCGGTCAGGACAGGGCAGTCCTGTCGTTGATCGGTCAGGAGCTCGCTCAGATCCTGCGCGACTCCGGCCTCTACGATGTGGACTACCTGATTAGCCTGCTCGGCACCCCGAGGCTCTTCATTCGTGCGAAGGACTCGCAGCCCTTCGAGTTCGAGTTCAGCATCACCGCGACAACGACTTCTGCCTACGGTTCCGACGCGCCGACATCGACCATCGGTGGCACGCCGGTCCAGTCGGTGCTGGGCACGACGACCGTCGAGTGGACGATGGCCGCGTTCATCTTCGAGGGGCCGGCGTCCGGCAGCTGGACCCTTACCCTCGACGGAACGAACGTCTACTCCACGAGCGGTCACAGCGAGATCGCCGACCTCACGCAGGCGCTTCGCGAGGCAATCGTCGATGGTGTGAGCAGTCTCACCAACGACTTCGCGCCGCTGGTCTCCGGCACCACAGTCACCTTCTGGAGCAGCTGGCCCGCCAATCCGAAGAGTGAGACGACCCCGACGCTTCGGCCGGCACCCGGCGACAACTACTCGGTCGCTCCAGTGAACCTGAACTTCCGAGTGATCGAAGAGGAGCAGGTCGACACGCTGAACGTCTACAACGGCAACAGCCCAGCCGACGACATCGGACTGCTCACCGGAACGCGACTCATCGGTCTTGGCATGGGCGGCGACACGTCCATCGCGGGTCGCGTGCTGCCGGGCGGCATCACCTACGCAGGCCTCGAGCAACTCAACCTCGAACTCGGCACGGGCAACGACCACTTCACCGTCGACTCTACGCATGAGGGCGCCACCACCATCGATACCGGCGCTGGTCGCGACGTGGTCAACGTCCGAAGCATCTCGGGCCACACCACCATCGAGACAGGTTCCGAGCGCGACACCGTCAACGTGGGCAGCGGAGTGCGAAGCGCTGCCACAGGCGCCGATGCGAGTACACCCGAGGCTGCGGCGCTGTGGATCGACCGCTCGCGCACGGTCGACGAAATCACCGGCCTACTCATAATCGACACGGGTAGCAACGACTTCCTGGGCAGCGCCTGGATGGTCTCCGGCGACGGACTCACCATCACCGATGCGAACGCGGAGTTGCCGGCAGCGCTGCCGAGCACGGTCAGTACCACCACGCTTGCCAAGACGCTCGCCATAGACATCATCACCCAGGTGGACGTCGGCGAGCTGACCATCCTGCGCGACAGCACAGGCGCCATGACAGGCATCCTGTCGTTCCAGCCGAATGCCTCGTTCAGCGACGGCGAGCGCTTCACGTTCGAGTACCGGATGCGGGACGGACTGGGCAACCGCGGAACCTATGTCGCGACCATCGACAGCGCGATGCTGGACAGCGACAGCAACCGCCTGAACGCGTACCTGATCGACGTTGGAAGCGCTGCGACTCGCGCCAGCCACCTGTTCGACCTCGTCGGGATGAGCGTCGAGGTCTACGATTCAATCGGTGCCGTCAGGGCGACCGGTGCCATCACCAGCAACACCGGCACCTCGTTCACGGTAGGCGAGTGGCTCACTCCTTCGGGCGAGACCACCTCCGCTTTCCTCGGCGACAGCTACCGCGTCTTCGGCACGCCGGCATTCGGCGACATCGTGAACGTCGATGACTCCGACGAGACTTCGGACAGCGCGGCCACTCTGACGCCGACGACGCTTACAGGACTCGACATGCCGACCGTGCCTGAGGTGCAGACGGTCACGATTCAGGCAAAGGGCGGCACGTACATCCTCGGCGCCGAGGGCTATGGCACCGTCTCCATCGACTACGTGTACAACGCGAGCCAGTTCCTGCAGCGACTCGCGGTGCTGTTCGGTACGAGTGACCTGCGCGTGAGCGAGTACAGGCTCGCCGGCTCGGTCACCTACACGATCGAGTTCGTCGGCAACATGGCCGGCATCGACATCCCGCAGATCATCTGGGCCGAGGACCGCGAGGACACGGACCTCGTGCCGAACCCCGATTCATCGGTTGATGTGAAGACAGCTACCCTTCGCGACGGGCGCATCGACCCGATTCCCGAAGTGCAGCAGATCGTTGTTTCGGCCAGCGGCGGGACCTACATCCTCAAGACCGTCGGGTTCGGCTGGAGGCCTGACTTCGGCGACAGCGCATATGTCACGCGTGAGACGGGCTCCGCGACGGTGCTGCTCGACTTCTCGCTGGATGCGGCCACGCTCGCGGCGCGTCTGGCCGAGCTCTTCGGCTTCGATGTCGCCGACCTTGCGGTCACCGAGGAGCGCGGCTCGAACGTGGTCACGTACACCGTCACGTTCGGCGGCATGCTCGCGGGTCGCGACATGCTGCAGCTGCAGTGGGCCGAGACCGAGGAGACCACGGGCCTGGACGCCGAACTCGGCGAGCTCGCCAGCGTCGAGACCGACACTCTCAAGAACGGCAAGACCGTGACGAATGTTCAGACGCTGCTTGTCGACGCAACCGGAGGAACCTACACGATCACACTGCTCGGGAAGAGCACGGCGGCAATCCCGTTCGATGCGAGTGCCGACGTTTTGCGCCAGCTGTTGAACCCGATTCTCAACCCGAACGGCTCGATGATCGACGATGCGGACATCGCTTCCGGCCTGCCATACACGGACAACGTGGCCATCTACAAGCGCGGCAACGAGTACACGATCATCTTCCAGGGTGCGTACGCGCACGTGAAGATCGCGGCCGTCGACATCGACACCACGAACCTCGTCGGCAGCGTCAAACTCGCCACCCGCCTCGACGGCATCAACTACTACAACGTCGAGACGCTCAACATCGGTCTGGGCAGCGGCGAGGACGTCTTCAACGTTCGCGGCACTTCGGCAGTCACGAACCTCAATACCTACGACGGCGACGAGCAGATCTACGTTTCGTCCGAGGCCAGCCAGACTCTGGGCGACTACATCGAGTTCCTGCCCGGCGACCTGAACGACCTCAAGGGCACGCTGAACATCTACGTGGGCGATGGTCGCCACAAGCTGATGATCAGCGACGAGGCCGCGACCGTTGGCGATACCAACGTGCTCGTCACCGACAGCCCGGCCGCGGCACTCTCACGCGATCCGGACGTCGCCGACAACGCCGAGATACTCATCGTCGGCCTTGCCACGAGCGACATCGCCGGCTCTATCACGTACCTGGCCGAAGCGGCCGGCAACTTCGCCGACGGCATCACGATCTGGTCCGGCCACGGTGACGACGAGTTCGTCATCGACGGCAGCCACGAGCGGGCCGGCCTGCGGACCGTCACGAGTCTCAACACCGGTCTGGGCGACGACACGGCGACCGTGACGCTCACCGACGGCCAGGACGGCTTCTTCGTCCTCAACGCACAGGGTCCCTACGACCACACGCTGCAGCTCGCGACTGACACAAGCGCCGGTGACCACAGAACGCCTGCGGACGAAGTGCTCGTCTTCGTGGACGGCGTGCAGCTCGCGCGCGAGATGTACTCGGTGGACTTCGACCTCAACATCGTGTGGCTCAACATCGACGCCGATCCTTATCGCGGCTCAACGGCGACGGTCGTGGTCCATGGCTCGATTGCAGCCACCGAGACCTTCACGCTGCCGCAGGCCTCCGCCAGCGACCGCGACTACGTCGACGCTTCGGCATCCTCACTGCCGCTGATCATCTTCGGCGGTCAGGACACTGACACGATCCTCGGCGGCACCGGCGGCGACATCATCTTCGGCGACCGCGGCCGTGTTTTGTACTTCGACCCGAGCCGCGAGGGCACGCCCACACCGGTGCTTGAGGGCATCGACAGCGCGCATCTGGCCGAGCTGGAGACCTACGCGGTGCAGGTCTTCGGGCGCGGTGGCCTGGGCGACAAGACCGACGGCGTGATCCGGGACGTCAGCCTCGCCATCGCGATCGACATGACTATCGGCGGCGCGGACACCATCCACGCGAGCACCGGCAACGACGTAGTCTTCGGCGGTGCGGCCGGCGACACGATCACGGCAGCCGTCGCCAACAACATAGTCTTCGGCGACTCCGGCTTCGTGGACTGGGCTGTCATGGACGGCAACCCGGCTGACATCGACCGCATCTACACGATCGATCCGACCGTCGGCGGCGTCGACCACATCACCACCGACGATGGCGACGACATCATCATCGGCGGTACGGCTGGCGACACGATCTTTGCGGACACCGGCAACAACATCGTCTTTGGCGACTCCGGCGAGATTCTCTCGGCCATCGCCGACGCGCCGCAGTGCGGCAACCAGTCCATCACGCTCGGTCTCCTGACCACGATTGAGCCCGCTGACGGCGGCAGCGACAGCATCACGACCGGCGTGGGCTACGACATCATCTTCGGCGGCGTTGGCGGCGACACGATCAACGCAACGTTCGGCCAGACGGTAGCGCTGCCCGACCACAACAACATCGTCTTCGGCGACACCGGCTATATCGACTACGTCGCCGCAGAGCGCTCCTACGAGCCGACAAGCGCGGGCGACGACCTCGACCCGGCCGACATAGACCGCATCGTCTCCACCGAGCCT
>JAENZW010000149.1 GCA_016841065.1 Actinomycetota bacterium | reverse complement strand
TGTACCGGCTTGACCTGCTGACCTTGATGCACCTGCCTGCGGGACGGACGAAGCTCGACGGCGAGCCCGTGGAGTTGGGAGCGCTGACCGGAGGGTCGATCCACGCCGCCCTCGCGGCTTCCAAGACGCGGCCGTTGCGTCGCGTGCTCTTTGCGCTCGGCATTCGCCATGTGGGCGCGACGGTCGCCGAGGCGCTCGCACAGGCGTTCCCTTCGATCGAGGAGCTCGAGCGGGTCGCTCTGGAGCAGCCCGCGTCACCTGCCGAAGATTCGATCGCCTCCGTGGATGGGGTCGGGCCGACCATCGCGTCGTCGGTGCGCAACTTCTTCGGCATTGAGGAGAATCGGGCGCTGATCGAGCGGCTTCGAGACGCCGGGGTGCTGATGCGCGATGAGTACCGCGGCCCGGCGGTTCCGCAGACGCTGACGGGGCTGACGTTCGTGCTCACGGGCGCTCTCGAGGGCTATACCCGCGAGGAAGCGGGCTCGGCACTCAAGGAGTACGGGGCCAAGGTGGCCAGCAGCGTCTCGAAGAAGACATCTTTCGTCGTGGCCGGCGCCGATGCCGGCAGCAAGCTCGCGAAAGCGGAGGAACTCGGAGTGCCGGTGCTCGACGAAGCGGCGCTCGCACGCGTTCTGACGACAGGCGAGCCGCCGGAGATCGAACGGTGATCGAGGGCCACAGCTACGACGTCCCGCCGATCGCCGATGCCCCCTCGCTTCTTGCCGTAGGCCCGGCCGCCCCTCCCGGCACCCCCGTCTGGGGACTCGGGTCCGCGGCCTTCGTGATGGCCGCATGGATCGTGTCCCAGGTTGTCGTCGGCATCATAGCCGTGGCTGTGGTCGTCGCCGGGGTAGACAGTTGGGCGGCCGCGAGTGTGCTGTTCCTGCTGCTGCTTGGCGCGTACGTACCGCCGATGGGCGTGATCCTTGTCGTTCTTCGGCGGAAAGGCTCCGACCTTGTCGAGGGGCTGGGGTTCCGAAGGTTCGGCTGGCTGAAGTCGATAGGGTATGCGCTGCTCGGAGTCACCGTCGTACGCATTGCCGCCAGCCTCGTCACGGGGCTCATTCTCGGGCTCTTCAGTCAGGGGAAGCCCCCTGAGGCCCTGGACGTGACGACCCTGTTCCCGCCGGGAATCCTCGGGGCTGCCGCTATCGTGATTGCAGCGTGTGTTGCGGCTCCGTTGGTCGAGGAGATGATGTTTCGCGGCGTGCTGATGGACGCTGTGACAAGGCGCTGGGGCGTCAAGACAGGCGTGATTGTCTCGTCCCTGGCGTTCGCCGCGGCACACATGAGCTTGTGGTTGATTCCCGCGTACTTCCTCATCGGTGTGTGGCTTGCGATCACGAAACTACGCACCGGTTCGCTCTGGGGTGCGGTGATGACGCACGCCGCATACAACCTGGTCTCGGTAATCGCGATGTATGCGCTGGCCGCCATCGGGAGATCGTGATGTCACGCGAGGGATCGCAACTTCGTCTCGACCCCAATCGGTGTGACCGTTGCGGGCGCTGCGAGCGTGCATGCACGAAGGGTGCGCTCAAAGTCGGTGCAAGCTACATCTACGTGGACTGGCGCTCGTGCGACAGCTGTATGGCCTGCGTGGAGGTCTGCGACCGAGGAGCGATCGAGCGCAAGGCAGGCGTGAAGGCGGGAGGTGGCGTTGCGACGGTCGATCGGGGAGATCCCGCGCCTCGTCCGCGGACGGGCAAGAGCGGCAGCCCTGTCGATCGGTCAGCTCCCTGGACGTTTCTCGAGGCGGCGGCCGTGCTTGTGACGCTGTTTGCCGGCCTCATCGCCATGGATGCGGTGCTGTCACTTCCTGCCGCGTCTCGCCTGGGGCCGAGTGATCATGTGCTCGCGCGCGTCGCGGCCCTCGCGGCGTACTATGCGGTGCAGCTGGCCGTACTCGTGCTGCTCGTTCGTCTTCGCGGCCGGGGTCTGCTCGATGCGGTCCGCCTTCGGGCGCCGGAGGCTTCGTGGCAGGCGCGCTTCGCATCTGCGGGGCTGACGCTGCTGCTGACAGCCGGGACTCTGATTGCGGGGTTCGCCTACGTCATCGTGGCGCAGCAGCTCGGGGTGGTGTCGAGCGACGAGACGAACGTCGTGCAGCTGTTCGGAAACGATGCGACCGGGTTCTTCCTGTCGGTGCTACTGGTCGTCGTCATCGCTCCGGTTGCCGAAGAGGTCGTGTTTAGGGGAGTCGTCTTGGGCGCGATGGCCGAGCGATGGGGGATATGGACCAGCATCACCGTCACATCGGTTGTGTTCGCTATGAGTCATCTGAACTGGACAACGCTGTTGCCGACGATGCTACTGGGTGTGGCTGCGGGCTGGCTGGCGGTTCGCCGACCTTCGCTGTGGCCAGCGATCACGCTCCACGCGCTGTACAATCTCACGCTCGTCGCAATCGTCTATGCGGGGGCGTAGGCGTTCTCTGCCGTGCTGGAGCGTGGGCCAGCCCGATCCTAGGTGAACCAATGCCGCTGCTCGATGATGCTGCCGAGGTGCGCTCGCCGGAGTTGGTCGGCATGCTGGGTCTCGACGACGGATTGATCGAGTTCGCGGATCCGGTCTGACATCCTGCGGATGATGTCGAGCACGATCGGCTCGCTCACGAAGGCCCGGAACGTGGCTCGATCGACTACCGTGACGTCAACATTCGTCTCCGCCACTGCCGACGCGGAACGCCGATGGTCGCCGACGATCGACATCTCTCCCAGGTAGTCTCCCGGCCCGATTACCGCCAAGGTGACCGCATCAGGGCCAGTACCCTTGAAGACGCGGACCTTGCCGGTCCGGATGATGTACATCTCGTCGCCCTTGTCGTCCTCGCGGATGAGCTTGTCTCCAGCGCGGAACGCCCTTGGTGTACCGAATGCGTCCATCCCTGGCCCCCTCGAAGAGTTGGATGTGGGTGAGATACCCAGATTTCGCGTATCTGACGCGCCCGCAGCGATGTCTGGCACCCGGGCGGCGGTTGGATTGCGGTAGGGAATCGACAAGGGGCTGGGAGCAGGGTGGGGGCGCGAACCCTCGGAGCGCATGCGTGCGATTGTACCCACCGTGGGTACAATCGCACGCATCGAGACCGACGGTCCCGCACATGGCCCCCGAGGGGGCGCTCGCACACCACACGCCGCGCGCCACCGAGCGTGCAGCGGCAAGTGGAGGGGAGACCGTCGATGAGATGCCGATCACGGCGTGGCCCGCGTAACACACTCGACTTCTTCATCGGTTCTCGCGTCCGGGCTGACATAATCTCGCGGCTTCTGACCGCGCCGGGAGGACGGTGGTGGCTGCGTGAGATGTATCGTGACGTCGGCGCCGGGATGGGGACCATCCAGCGCGAGATCGAGGCACTTCGGCAGGTAGGTCTCTTGCGCTCCTCCCGGGAGGGCGGTGCCGTGTTCTTCTACGTCCGAGAGGAACACCCGCTCACCCGACCGTTGAGGGAGCTCGTTCGAGCGTCGCGAAAGCTAGACCAGCGCCATGACGGTCGTCGCACGGAACGTCCGCCAAACATCCGGCCCACGAGACGCTTCGAGCCACCAGCCGGCCCTCAGGCCGCCCAATCTCGGGTATCATTGTCGGCGTCCGAAACACTGTTCGCGCCGGAAGCGAACGCACCTGAGAGGACTCCTTCCCCGATGGCCCTTTCCGACGAAGAAGTACGGCATGTAGCGCTGCTAGCCCGCCTGGACCTTAGCGCCGAGCAGGTCACGCGCTTCCGAGAGGATCTGAACTCCATTCTCGGCCACATCGACGATATTCAGCAGCTCGACCTCGCTGACGTCGAGCCCACCGCCCATCCGCTCGATGTCGTGAACGTGACGCGACCCGACGAGCCGCGCCCCGGTCTCTCGCACGAAGTCGCGCTCATGAATGCGCCCGAGCAGCAGGACGGGGCGTTCGTGATTCCGCGGATCGTCGGGCCGGGTGAGGGCGCATGAGCATGCCCATCGACCTCTCCAGACTGACCGCTGCCCACGTTCGCGAGGGCATTGAGCAGGGCGAGTTCACCGCCCGGGAGGCCGCGGAGGCCGCATTCTCCCGTATCGACGCCGTCGACCAGGGTGTTTACGCCTTCCTTCAACTCACGCCCGACCTCGCCTTCGAGGCGGCTGACAAGATCGACGAAGCCCGTCGGTGCGGTGACGAGCTCCCGCCACTCGCCGGCATGCCCGCTGCGTTCAAGGACAACATGAACCTCGTCGGCACGAATACGACATGCGCGAGCAAGATTCTCGAGCCCTACAAGAGCGCGTACGACTGCACGGCCGTTCGCCGCATGCTCGACGCTGGTGCGCTGCCGATCGGCAAGTGCAACATGGACGAGTTCGCCTTCGGCTCGTCCACCGAGAACAGCGCGTTCGGTCCCACGCACAACCCGT
>JAENZW010000148.1 GCA_016841065.1 Actinomycetota bacterium | reverse complement strand
TAGAGAGGGCGGCGTGGGCGCCGTCGCAACACGAGGAGGTCCGTATCGTGGGCACGAGACAGTTCACAATCCTGCACTCGAACGACATGCACGGCGACTTCTTCGCCGAGATGGCCGAAGGCAAGGAGGATCTCGTCGGCGGACTCGCCCTGCTATCGGGCTACATCAACAAGGTTCGCGCCGAAGAGGAGAACGTCATCTACGTCATCGCCGGCGACATGCTGCAGGGCTCGCTCATCGACTCGGAGTTCAAGGGCATCTCGACGATCGAAATCATGAACTACCTGTCGCCCGACGTCGTGGCGCTCGGCAACCACGAGCTCGACTACGGCCTCCCCCACCTGCTCTTTCTTGAGAAGATGGCGATGTTCCCACTCGTCAACGCAAACCTCTTCATCCGCAAGAACCAGCGGCGGCTCATGGCACCGTACCTCATCCTTGAGAAGGCCGGCTTCCAGATTCTCTTCACCGGCATCCTCACTGAGAAGGCCATGGACGCGCTGTCCCAGGACAGCCTCATCGGCAGTTTCGTGGACCTGGAAGACGCCAGCGACGCGGTTGCCCGCATCACGAATGCGTACAAGAACGATGACATCGATCTCACGATCGTCCTGACGCACATCGGCTACGAATCCGACCTCGAGCTGGCCCGCATGCTGGACCCGGATCTCGGCGTGGACATGATCATCGGTGGCCACTCGCATACGATTCTCGAGCAGCCTGCCGAAGAGAACGGCATCCTCGTTGCCCAGGCGGGCGTAGGTACCGACCAGATCGGCCGATTCGACATCGTGGTAGACGATGCCACCAACAGCATCATCGAGTTCATGTGGCAGCTCGTGCGCATCGAACCCGGAGTGGCCGAACCGGACGAGGACCTGCGCGCCTACATTCAGTCGTTCAAGAAGGTCGTGGACGACAAGTACGGCGCGTTGCTCACGCGATTCGCCCGCACGCTCACGCACCCGTTGCGCGAGGAGGAGACGGAGCTGGGCAACGCACTTGCAGACATGCTGGCTCCAGCTGTGAGCAGCGATGTTGTGTTCCTTGGAGCAGGGTCCGTACGCGTCGAGTCACTTGGTCCGACCGTTACCCTCGGCGATCTGCTCGCGTGTTTCCCGTATGACGACAAGCTCGTGCGCTACACAGTGACGGGAGACCAGCTGAAGCGAACGTTCGCGCACATCATGCGCAACGAGAACCGAGACGGCGAGGGCGAGTGCTACCAGGTCAACTCGACTGTGCGCGCCGTGTTCGACACCGCGAAGAACTCCCTTGCGTCGCTGGAGATCGATGGGAAGCCAGTCAATGCAACCGGCGAGTACACGATGTGTCTGCAGGGATACCACGCGAGTAACGCCGAGGCCTACCTCGCGATCGCGCCCGACGAGCTAGAGAAGCTCGGCGGCGGCACTGTGGTGGCAACGTCAGCCCAGCAAGTCCTCGAGGAGCGGCTCGGGGACAGCCACAACGTGGACGCACGCGTGGAGGGGCGACTCGAATACCGGTAGACCGTCGCGCGGCCGCGACCAGTCGAGCCCAGGGAGAGCATCATGGCCAAGCCTACCAAGAACGCACCGCTCATCTGCACGATCATGACCGCAATCGCCCTTGTCGGCATCTTGATCGGCGTGATCGCGAAGAGCCCGATCGTGATTCTCCTGGCGATGGCACCGAGCGTCGGCTACGAGGCATACCGCACCGAGGGTGAGTCCACACGCTGGGCATCCTGGGCAATGGTGGGTGTGCTGGTACTCGAGTTCATACTCCTCGTCTTCAACATCGGCTTCGACGTCGCCTCGTTCCTGGGCGCCAGCAGCGACACGGTGGCCGGATACGACGTGCCGCTCGGCGACATACGTATCGTCGGGCCTGCTCTGATGGCGGTGCTTTCGCTCATCCTCATCGTGCGCACCCGCGGCAAGTTCACCCGCTGGCTCGCCGCCAACATCCTCGTTTCGGTACTCGCTATGACCTACGTGATCGACCCGAACATCTTCCAGCAGCTACTGCGGCAGGGCATTGAAGAGGGCGTCGATTCCATGGGATAGGCATTGGCACCACAGTCTCGCTGGCAGGAGAGTCGGTTTCGTACCGGTTCGCACCTTCCTGTCCACGTGATTCCCCGTTTGGTCTGTGATATTCTGCGGTTGGTCAAGGTTGCCACAGGAGGAGCTGGCTTGCCGCGACGGATTGCCTGGGGGATTGCCATAGCTCTTGTATGCGCCGCGTTGGTGCCCGCAGCCGCGTTCGGCTGGGCCGAAGGCGGTGTCACCTGGGAGGGTGACGGTCTCGATTGCCCGGCGTGCCACTCGGAGGAGTTCCCCTTTGCCACGCGCGAGGGTCCGCACATGGGCTACACGACCACGACGCGCAAGTGCGTCATCTGCCATACCGTGCACGACGCACCCGCTGACGGCATGCTCCTCCTCCGGAAGGCGACGATCCGCGACAACTGCATGGTCTGTCACGACGGCAGCGGCGGATACGGCGTGTATGGCACGCTCGCGGCACGTGGAGTCACCGTCGGCTCGTCTCACAGCATCGACACCACGAGCGTCATACCCGGCGGCGACGACACGACCGGCGGAGATCGTATCCAGGCGTTCGCAGGTGAAGGCAACTTCCTGACGTGCAACGACTGTCACAGCGTTCATGGTGCCAGCGTCGTTGCGACGTTCAGCGGCGAGCGGGTTCGCTTCCATCAGACCGACATCACCGGCTGGCTCGACTACTGGTCCACGTCGAAGCTCCTCAAGCAGCGGCCCACCGGCACGACGACCAGCACGCCCGTCTATGGCTCGGACTGGTGCATCGGGTGCCACCGTGGCCGTCAGTCTGGCCTCCCGAGCGTGATGAACCACCCGGTAGACTCCGCAGCCACCAACGCGACTCCCTTCTACTACGACAACGTCGCCATCGTCGAAAGTGACACCGCGCTCACGACCGTAGTGGGTCGTCTCGGCATGCTTGGCGCGCCTCCGACGATGGAGTGGCACAACCGCGGCTACGTCATGCCGTCACCCCGCACGGCCGAGCAGTCCGGTCATGCGCCCATCTGCCAGCAATGTCACGAGGACAGCCGCGTTATCGGCGAGCCAGGTGCGGTCGAACCCGCTCACATCTACCGCTATGGCGACGGACGCACCACCGACGATGCGGGCACCGACAACCCGCTGTTCCAGACATTCCCGCATGAGACTCAGAACGAGTACATGCTGGCAGAGACGCAGGACAACCTCTGCACGAACTGTCACCCGGTGGCTGAACTGCCCTAGCGCCAGGCCGCTTCAGGCACGCCGATCTGCGAACTCGCCCTTCCCCGGCACTTCTTCGGCCTGCTCGGGAACAAACCCCACGAAGGCAACGACCGGAGGTTCTAATGCCCCATGCAATCTGGAGAGGTTCCATCAGCTTCGGCCTCGTGACGATCCCGGTGTCCCTGTTCTCCGCCGAGAATAGCGAGGCACGACTCGCGTTTCACCTCCTCGACGGGCGCAACATGGCCCCGGTGCGCAACAGGCGGGTGAACGCGAACACGGGTGCCGAGGTCCCCTGGGAGGAGATCGTCAAGGGCTACCAGGTCGAAGAGGGCCGGTGGATCGTCGTCACCGAGGATGACTTCCTGGCCGCCAACGTCGAGGCCACACAGACGATCGACGTGCTGGCTGCGGTGTGCGCCGAGGAGATCGACCCGAAGTTCTTCGGCAAGCCGTACTACCTGGAGCCGTCGAAAGCGGGCCGGAAGGCGTACGCGCTGCTGCGCGAGGCGCTGCGGGAAGCGGGCCGCGTGGCGGTGTGCCGCATCGTAATCCGGACGCGAGAGCATCTCGCGGCGCTCGTGCCCGACGGCGATGCACTCGTGCTCGAGGTGCTGCGATTCCCCTACGAGCTGCGCTCCGCCGAAGGCCTGGAGCTCCCACCGGCCGACCTGGAGGCAAGCGGCGTGACCGACGCCGAACTCACGATGGCCAAACAACTCGTCGCATCGATTGAGAAGCCCTTCGTGGCCGAAGAGTACCCGGACACCTACCACGACGACCTTCTCGCTCTCATCGAGCGCAAAGCAGCGGGTGGCGAGATCGCCGAGCCGCCGGAGATCGCCGAAGAGCCGGAGGGTGAGGTCGTCGACATCATGGAGATGCTCAAGCGCTCGCTGGCCGAGGCGCAGCGGAAGCAGGCCTGAGGACCGTGGGCGACCTCGAGCGATACCGGGAGAAGCGGGACTTCGAGAAGACCCCCGAACCCGCGGGCGACGCCGAAGCTGCAGCGCAGGACAAGGCGCGGCTCTACGTCATCCAGAAGCACGCGGCCCGCCAGCTTCACTACGACCTCCGGCTCGAGATGGGCGGCGTGCTAGCCTCGTGGGCTGTGCCGAAAGGCCCCTCGCTCGACCCCGCTCAGAAGCGACT
>JAENZW010000147.1 GCA_016841065.1 Actinomycetota bacterium | reverse complement strand
GCCGGGGAGGATGCCCGCGCCGAGGACGTGGCCCCAGCCGACGCCGCGCGGCAGGTCCGCAAGGCGCATGCGCACCGCTATCCAGGTGAACGCCGCGATACCCAGCGGCTTCCCGACGAGCAGGCCGAAGAACACGCCGAGCGTGACGGGCTCGACCGCCAGTTTGGCGAGGTCGTAGTCGACGAGGGTGACCCCCGCGTTCGCGAGCGCGAACAGCGGCAGCACGACGAACGTCGTGATCGGCAGCATTGCATGCTCGAGTCGCTGCAGAGGGGCGGCAACGTGCCGCGCCTCTTCGCGTATCTCCAGGGCGCACCCCTGCTGCGCGGGATCGTCGAGCACGTGCGAACCCGGGACCTCGCTCACCTCGATCTCATCGAGCTTCGATCGCGCCCATTCAACGAACGCAAGCGGCTCCGTCTTCGCCTTCGCCGGAATCGTGAAGGCCACGAGGATGCCGGCGATAGAAGCGTGTATGCCAGAGTGCAGGAACGCGAACCAGATGACGCTCGCAATCAGGAGGTACGGCCACGGCTCATCAGCACCGAAGAAGTTGAGCAGCACGAGGACGAGGACGAGCGCCAGACCGACTCCGAGCCATCCGTACGCGATCTCATCGGTGTAGAACAGGGCGATGACGATGACCGCACCGATGTCGTCGGCTATGGCGAGAGCGGTGATGAAGATCTTGAGGCCGATCGGCGCCCTGCTCCCCAGCAGCGCAAGTACGCCGAGCGCGAACGCGATGTCGGTCGCCATCGGGATTCCCCATCCACCCGCACCATCGCCCTTCGCGTTGAGTGCGAGGAAGAGAAGTGCGGGCGCGACCATGCCGCCGAGCGCTGCCAGGATCGGCAGCGATGCTTTGCGCAACGAGGACAGTTCGCCTACGAGCACCTCTCGTTTGATCTCGAGTCCGACGACGAAGAAGAACAGCGCCATGAGCCCGTCGTCTATCCAGTGGAGGAGCGTCTCGCTGAAGTGCCAATCGCCGACCTGGAAGCCAGCTTCGATCTTCCAGAAGGCGTGGTACTGCTCCGCCAGACCGGAGTTCGCGAGCACGATAGCGGTGATGGCCGCGCAGAGAAGCACGACGCTCCCCGCGACCTCCAGGCCTAGGAACTCCGCAAACGCCTCGGACACGCGTGCGAGGGGTCTGGTCAGTCGACTGTGTGTGCGCTCTTCGGTCACTGTTCGTCCGTCATCCTCTCGGGAGCTACCGGGGGGTCAACCAGCTTCTGCATCAATACGACGTCGAGCCAGTCGCCGAACTTGTTGCCGACCTCGCGAAGCGTGCCGACGTGCTCGAACTCGTACCTGTCGGCAAGCGATAGGCTGGGGTCGTTGCCGCCGACGATCTGCGCCAGCACGACATGGTGTCCCGCCGCTCGCGCGCGGTCAAGCAGCGCGTCCATCAGTGCGGAGCCTGCTCCCCGACCGCGTTCCGCCTCGTCGACGTACGTCGACACCTCGACCGTGTGACGCCAGGCAGGACGCCGCGACCAGGCGGTCAGGGAACCCCATGCGATGACTCTTCCACCGGCTTCCGCCACGAACACGGGGTGTGCGCTATCGTGCCCGACAAGCCAATGGCTCCGCTCTTCGGCAGTCTTGGGTTCCGTGTCGAACGTGGCGGTCGAACCCAGGACATATGTGTTGTATATGCGCGCGATGTCCTCGGCGTCGTCGAACGTCGCCTCACGCACAAGCAAGTCTGTCATCCACGCGCCTCTCACATCGATGATCTTGCCTCTTGATACCCGACCCGTGCGAGGAGTACAACTTATCGGAGCGCAAGAACGGAATGCGCACGCGAGAGGCGGGGGACGTGACAGAGTCGGCGGGTTCGCCAGCGACGTCGAGCCCATCATACTGGGAACTCCACGGCGAAGATCTGTTCGCCGCGCTGGACACGGAACCCTCCGGACTCACCGAAACCGAAGCGCAGGAGCGGCTCGCGCAGTTCGGCCCCAACGAGATCGCCGAGGTCGCCGGCACACCTCTCGTGCTCAAGTTCCTTGCGAACTTCTATCACCTGTTCGCGATCATGCTCTGGGTGGGTGGAGGCCTTGCGTTTGTCGGTGGGATGCCGGAGCTGGGCTGGGCGATCTTCGCCGTCATCCTCATCAACGCCATCTTCTCTTTCTGGCAGGAATTCCGGGCCGAAAAGGCGACCGAGGCTCTCAAGAAGCTGATCCCCGCCAAGTCTCACGTGATGCGCGAAGGCGTCATCCATGAGGTATTGGCCGCCGAGATAGTCCCCGGGGACGTTCTGATCCTCGAGGAGGGCGACAGCATCTCCGCAGACGCCCGGGTAATCGAGGAGTTCGACCTGCGTGTCAACCAGGCGACGCTCAACGGCGAGTCGCAGCCGGCCAAGCGAACCTCCTCCCCTGTGACCGAGAGCTTCTCGGCACTGACCGAGGTGCCGAACCTCGTGTTCGCCGGGACGGCCGTCGCCTACGGGCGCGGGCGCGCGTTGGTCTTCGCTACAGGTATGAAGACCCAGTTCGGGACGATCGCAAGCCTGACCCAATCGCTCAAAGAGGAGCTCTCCCCGCTTCAGAAGGAGATGGGCAAGGTCACGCAGCTGGTCGCCTTCCTGGCGACGGGCCTGGGCATCCTCTTCTTCGTCCTGGGCTACTTCGTCGCGGGCCTGTCGCTCGCGGAAGGCTTCCTGTTCTCCGTCGGCATCATCGTGGCCAACGTTCCCGAAGGGCTGCTCCCCACCGTCACGCTGTCTCTCGCCATGGGCGTCCAGCGAATGGTCCACCGCAGCGCCCTCGTGAAGAAGCTGTCGTCGGTCGAAACGCTCGGTTCTACGACGGTCATCTGCACCGACAAGACCGGGACGCTCACCCAGAACGAGATGACCGTGCGAGACCTCTACCTGCCCGGTACCATCGTGCAGGTCACGGGTGCCGGCTACGAGCCGCGAGGCGACCTGCTCACGCAGTCCGGCGACACCCTCGACCCCCCGACGCTCGCAGCCACAGGCGAGCTTCTGCGCGCCGCTGCGCTGTGCTCGAACGCGAAGCTTCGGCCTCCCGACGAGACCTTCCCCACCTGGCGGGTGGTCGGCGATCCCACCGAGGCCGCGCTCATCGTCGCAGCCAAGAAGGCCGGCATCGACTCCGAGGACGAGGTCACGAGACTGCCGAGACTCGGCGAGGCCCCGTTCGACTCGCGTCGCAAGCGTATGACGACAGTCCATCGCCGCGACTCCGCCTATATCGCGTTCGTGAAGGGCGCACCGAAAGAAACACTCGCTCTGTGCACGAAGGCGCGCACGATCTCGGGCGACATCCCGATGACCCCCGAGATCGTCGATGCCGCCATAGCGGCGAACGACGAGTTCGCGCTCGGCGGACTGAGGGTGCTGGCGATTGCATCACGTGCCCTGCAGTCGGTCACCAAGTTCGATGCCGAAGAGCTCGAGCAGGATCTTACGTTCCTCGGGCTGGTCGCGATGATGGATCCTCCCCGACCGGAAGTGGCCGACACCGTCGAGCAATGTTGCACGGCCGGCATCCGCATCGTGATGATCACCGGCGACTACGGCCTGACCGCCGAATCGATCGCCCGACGCGTTGGAATCGTCCGCACGTCCGACCTGCGGATAATCATCGGCGCGGAGCTCGAAGTGATGAGCGACACGGAGCTAGCCGAGGCCCTCCACGCCGAAGGTGAGGTGCTTTTCGCACGCGTCGCGCCGGAGCACAAGATGCGAATCGCTGTCGCGTTCAAGTCCCTCGGTCACATCGTCGCGATGACCGGCGACGGCGTGAACGACGCTCCGGCCCTGAAGGCTGCTGACATAGGCGTGGCGATGGGGTTGAGCGGGACCGATGTCGCGCGCGAGGCGGCCGACATGGTGCTCGCCGACGACAACTTCGCGAGCATCGTGCACGCCGTCGAGGAAGGTCGCGCCGTCTACGACAACATCCGCCGCTTCGTGACGTACATCTTCACAAGCAACATCCCGGAGATCGTCCCCTTTATCCTCTTCGTGATGTTCCGCATTCCACTACCTCTCACAGTCCTGCAGATACTCGCAATCGACCTGGGGACGGATCTCGTGCCGGCTCTCGCACTCGGCATCGAGAAGCCGGAGCCGGGCGTAATGCGCAGGTCGCCCAGATCCCAAGATGAGCGACTACTGAACCGAAAGGTGCTCATGCGGGCGTACTTCTTCCTCGGCCCGATACAGACGGCCGCCTGCATGTTCGCGTACTTCTTCGCGTACTGGTCCCACGGCTGGAGACCGGGACAGCCGATGGCGGACAGCGGTCCCTTGTACGCTCTCGCCACGACGATGATGTTCGGTGCGGTGGTGTGGACGCAGATCGGAAACGGGTTCGCCCAGCGCACGACGCGGGAGTCGATCCTTCAGGTCGGCTTCTTCAGCAACCG
>JAENZW010000146.1 GCA_016841065.1 Actinomycetota bacterium | reverse complement strand
CGCAACGCAGCTCGGAGGAGATGTCGGCCTGGCTCGACGAGCTCGCGCTCGACGGTCGAAGCCACGTGGCGTTCGTGATCGGTGGCGCGGCCGGCCTCGAGGAGCGCGTGGTGCGGGGTGCCGACGAGCGCGTGTCCTTCGGCAAGATCACGATGCCGCATCAGATGGCGCGCGTCGTGTTGCTGGAGCAGCTGTACCGTGCGTTTCGCATCTCCCGCGGGGAGCCGTACCACCGCTAGGGGGACCGCCGCGGGGGTTCGACACGTCTCCACCTCATCCTCCGAAAGCCGCCAACCGTCCCGTCTGAACAGCCAAGTGCTACCGTTCACAAGATCGAAGCCCCTCCAGGTATCGGGCGGGATCGTGTACGGACGATACAGATACTGTCGGTCGATCTGGCGATGATAGGTGGAGTGATTACGATGACTGACTGCGAATGCCTCGAGAAGTGTCCCTTCTTCCACGACAAGATGGAGAACATGCCGAGCATGGCCGGGATGCTGAAGCAGAGGTACTGTCAAGGCGAGTGGGGGTTGTGCGCCAGGCACCGCGTGTTCTGCGCGCTCGGGCGCAGCGCCGTTCCGACAGATCTGTTCCCGAACCAGGTGGAGCGCGTCGACGAGATCATCTCTGCAGGTAGCCTCGCCTAGTCTCCCGGTGCTGTGCACGGCATGGGCGTTGCTGGGTATACAGGACACCTGGGCCTGCGGCACCTGGAGGAGGCGGCTTCGTGGACAAATGTCCCGGCATGGACGGCAGATTCATCACTGCTGATGACATCACTTGTCCATCTTGCGGCGCGACGGTCGAGCTCTTCAGCGACGAGCAGAAGCGCCGCTGCCCGACATGCGGGACGCGTGTGACCCGTGTTGCAGCACCGGCATGCGTTTCCTGGTGCGCAGCCGCCCGCGACTGCATCGGTCCGGCGCGCTACGACAAGCTGCGCGAAGAGGGCATGCTGGAGGACGTCAGCTCCGTGCCGGCCGAAGAAGGCGCGCGCGAGGAGAGCTAGGGCCGGGCCTAGTCCTCCGCAGAGCCGATCCCGTCGGCGAACGCCGCCCATTCCTTCCGAAGGACTGCCTTCTCCTCTTCGGGCAGAAACGCTGCCTCAAGCGTCGCGACATTGAGTTGCCACAGCTCCTCGAACGAGAACCCCTGCCGGGCTAGCGTGACGTACTCGTTGTCGAGGTCGGTCGAGAACATCGGGGGGTCGTCGGAGTTGACCGTCACGTACACGCCCGCGTCGACGAGCGCGCGGATGGGGTGCGGTTCGTCTTGCGGAACCACCTTCGTGCGGTAGTTGCTGTTGGGGGAGACCTCGAGCGGTAGCCGGGCGTCAACCAGATACGCGATCAGTTCCGGGTCCTCGAGGGAGCGGATGCCGTGCCCAATGCGCTCCGCGCGAAGCGACCGGATCGCTCCCCACACGCTCGCTGGACCCGTTGTCTCTCCGGCATGGGCGACAGCGTGGAGCCCGCCGCGCCGCGCCTCAGTGAAGGTGTCCTCGAACAGCTCGGGCGGGAAGCCTTCTTCGATCCCGCCGATGCCGATGCCGACCACCAGGCCGTCCCGCTCGCGCCCCTCGAGAGCGAAAGGCAACACGTCGTCGCGGCGCATCTCGGTCTGGCGACTGATGTCTGCGATGAAGCGGACCTTGCTCCCGTGTTCGCGCCAGCCGGAGTCCGCTCCCGCGGCGAGCGCGTCGAGGAGGTCCGCCTGCGATAGCCCTGCGCTCAGATGGAACTGCGGGCTGACGTAGGCCTCGGAGTACCGGACGTTCTGCGCAGCCTGTCGCCCGGCGAAGTCGCGGACCATCTGCTCGAAGTCCTCGGGTGTCCGCATTGCCGAAGTGGCTGCGATGTAGACCCTGATGAAGTGCTCGAAGTCGCGAAACTCGTAGAACTCGCGCCACGCCTCGAGTGAGTCGGCCGGCAGATCGACGCCGTTGCGCTGCGCCATGTCCCAGACCGTGTCGGGGCCCGTCGCCCCTTCGAGGTGGACGTGGATCTCCACCTTCGGCATGGCGTGTAGGCGTTGGACGAGTGCATCGGACGGTCCTTGCATCTGGAACACCTGCCGCACCCCTCTCTGTGCCCGGCGACGCTGGGCGGTCGCGAGACCCAGGACCCCGCGATTCTGAATCAGCGTGACGTGTCTGTCAGATGGCCGCGACCCTCTGGCGGCTCGAGTCGCACCGGAATGCCGGCCGCATCGAGGAAGTCGCGGAGGCGCACGTCGCGTACAATCACCACTCGTTCGTGCGGGATGAAAGCAGCGGTCCAGGCCCGGGCGCGCGGCGGATAGAGCGCGAGGCTGTCGCCCCACTCCTCGAAGTCACCGATGTGCGATCGCAGAGCGTCGATCAGCTCAACTGAGACGCGGATACGGGCGCTGCGGGGAAGTTCGCCTTCGTCAGCGTCGGTGGTGACGTGTTCAAGTGCTTCGGGCGCTCGCGGCAGAGAGAATGGCCCGGGGAACGTGTTGGGTTCCGAGTCAGGATAGAGACACAGGACCATGTCGCAATCCTCGCGTTCACTCAGCACGTCAACGACCGTCAGCCACCAGCGACCGTCCGAGTCCTCAATGTAGAGCATCCGTCTCCTAGTCCACCCGGCGTGTCTGCGCTTCTCGCCCGAGTCTACCTGACACAACGTCCTCGACGGAGTGCCCGATCTCCGAGCCGAGCTCAGCGAGAAACGATGTCGCCGCGCCGCGAGCACGGTCGAGCATATCGAGGAACGGGTCATTGCCGGCATTGCGCTTCCGGAGCGAGGCGAACCTGGTCTCCAGCGTGGTCGGTTGGTCGCCTTCGAACAGGAAATCGACGAGCGGCACGATACGCTCCATGGAGGTTCGCGGAACGAAATCCTGGGCGGGAAGACCGTAATGTACAGCCTCGCTCTCGCGTAGGCCGAAGACGACGTGAGAAGCGCAAACGAAGGCCGCATCCTTGTGGCCGAGGTCCATCAGCAACTTGTAGCCCTCAACGCCATGCATTATCGGATCGTGCGTCACGTACCTGCCTATGTCGTGAAGTAGCGCCATCGACCACAGTGAGTCGATATCGATCGCGTGATGGTCCCCTAGAAGCGCTCCGACTGCTTGAGCGGCGTCGGCAACGGCGAGGCAGTGCCGAGTCCACGGCAGTCCTTCGCCGTATTCGACCATCAGTGCGGTGGCTTCATCACGTGAGAGCATCGTTGCGGTTGTTCCTAACGTTCTTGAGCGTCAGCTGCGGGGCGCAGCCTCCCTGCCCGAGTTTACCGCCCGTGCGCCGAGACTGCTGGACGCCCGGGTTGGACCGCGCCCTCGACGCGCACCAGCCCTAGGCTATGGCGTCCGCTCTGGTCCGCAGCATGACTGTCCCGAGCCAGGCGAACCACACGATTTGGAGAAGCCCGAAAACGACTTCTAGTCCACTCAGAGCCGGCACCAATGAAAGGATGCCGGCGGTGCCGATTGCCACACCCAGCCAGTTGAGAGCGCGTGGGAACACCTTCGCGCGGAGCGCCACCACGCTCGTGAGCAGGAACCATACTCCGCCGAGGATCTCGCCGCCCGATCCGCCCAGGGCTTCTGCCACCGGCTCAATCACCTGCCACGCCGACGCGGCCTGATCGGGTGCCGTGGCGAAGAGCCGGACCACAGCTTCCATGCCGTAGTTGAATACCATGACGCTTGCCAGCAGAAGGCCTGACCTGAGAAGTCCCACGACTGTCGCGAACTGCACTGTCGACGGTGCGAACTTCTTCAGGCGTTGATACATCGCCAGTGTCACTACGATCAGTCCAAGGGTCACGAACTCAAACGAGACGACGTGCATCCAATACATGCTGAGGTAGTTGTCCCTCAGGAGAATGACCTTCTGGACGGGGTCGACCACTCCGGGGTAGTTCACCATGAAGACGAAGTAGGGAATCGCGGCGAGATACGCTACTGCGATGTAGAGAGCCGCGATGCCGCCTGCCCGCTGCATTCCCGCGCTGCCTGAAGTCCGCGCCATCATGTGATTACCCCTGGCTCTCGACGCCGGAAGCCAGCGCGGACCGGTTGAACCCTTTGGCGATGAGCCAGATGGCCAAGGCCATCTCCTGGAGACCTATCGGGATGTTGAGGACGGTATTGACGGTGGAGAAGCCGAACTCCTGGGTGAAGCCGCCGTAGACCGCTGCAACCATGGACAACACGATCGCAACGAGCCCCCAACCTGACAGCCATCGGGGTACGAGTCTCGACCTGTAGAGCACGTAGTTGTACAGCAGCGATCCGATGCCGAACGGGATCAACGCAACAAGCCCATGTGCCCACGTCCGTACTGCCACCAGTGCGTCTCCGATAGCCTGAAACGAAGACGCGGCGGCGGAACCCGTCGCCTGCTGGCTCACGGTCAGCAGCACGAGCAAGCTGAGGGCCGCGACGAGGACGAACACGTTCTCGACCGCCCTGCCGGCGACAGATCCAAGAGCCAGAGCCGGGTTAAACTTCCTCAAGACCGGGTACAGCGCTACGGCGATGACGGCGCCAGTGGCGGCCCAGACG
>JAENZW010000145.1 GCA_016841065.1 Actinomycetota bacterium | reverse complement strand
AAGACGACCCGGCCGACCACGTGATACACCGCGAGCACTACCGCGTCCCGGACTGGACTGCCGAGGCGGTCAACGAAGCGCGAAGTCACGGGGGCCGCGTATTCGCGGTGGGCACGACGACCGTGCGCGCTCTCGAGAGCGCCTGGGACGAGGAGTCGGAGCGGGTCGTCGGGGCCGAGGGTGCGACGGGGCTGTTCATCCTGCCGGGCCACAGGTTCCGGACTGTGGACGCCATGGTGACCAACTACCACACGCCGCGTTCGACGCTGATGATGATGGTGAGCGCATTTGCCGGCCGAGAACTCATCATGCGCGCATACCACGAGGCGATGGAGCGCCGCTATCGCTTCCTGTCGTTCGGCGACGCGATGCTCATCCTGTAGCGGACGTCTAGGACGGACGCTATGCGCGTGCTAGGGGAGCGGCGCCCACCACGTCCAGTTCGGGTTGCCGCCTGCGGGGTCCGACGATGACGTGCCAGGTGCGATTGCGAACCCACCCGACGGATCACTGCCGTTCGGCGTGAATATCGCGACGCCCGAATCGTCCGACGTCGCCCGGGAGAACGACGGGCTGCCGTCATCGCTCGCCGGTTCCGCATAGCCTTCGGGTAGTGAGGGCCACTGTCCAAAACCGCTCAAGGCACGCGACTGAAGGCCGTAGCTTTGGCCTCGCAGCGTTCGCGCGACCAGTTCGAATCCGTACAAGCCCGTCTCCGTGACCACGACGAAGTTGTCGCCTCCGGCGGAAGACACGCTGTACTGCTGGGGCGCAGAGCCGGTGTCGAGAGCAGAGACCGTCACCCCGATCGTGGTTGCGTTCGAGGGGAGCCTGGCGCCCGGTCCCGTGTATGCGTAGACGAATCCACCCACGGTTATGAACCGTGCGGAGGCGGACGACCGTGAGGCTTCCGCTGCATCGTCGGCACTTTCGGGAGCGGCGCTCAAGGGCGCGGCAGAGGAGTCGTTCTGGGTAATCATGGCGGTATCACTCGCTGCCTTCTCCTGTGGGCCGGCGATGTAGCTGATACCGCGAACTGCGAGCACACCGACGAGCACGAGGGCTACGGCCGCCGCAGTCGCCCAGCCCCCCCATGCGAACCACGTGGCCTGTGTCAGGCGACGCGGAGACGGTTGTTGTGCAGGTGGGATGGGGCGAGGCGCGACGCTGGCATCCTCCTTGGCCGCCGAGGCTGCACGAGCGGTCGCAGCCGCGGCCTCTTCGGCGAGTGCGGCCTGGGCTACGACTTCCGTGCGGATCGTCTCGATCGCATTCTGTATGACGCGCGGGGGCGCGCTGGGTGCGGGGGTCTTTCTGATTGCGGCGAGCCTGGAAACGAACACCGAGCACTCGGGGCATTCCGTGCAATGCTGGCGCGCCCGTTGGATGGCAGCCGGGTCGACGTGCTCGCCGTCGTATGTCTCAGACACGATCTGTTGAGCCTCAAGGCACTCCGGATTCACTGCACGTCACCTCCCTGCATTCCCATAGCGGCTACCAGTGTGCGTCGGGCCCGGAACACGCGTGATTTCACCGTGCCGAGCGGCACATCGAGCGTCACGGCTGCTTCGGCATACGACATGCCGAAGAGCGTCACGGCGTTGAGCGCCTCACGGTCCTCCGGCTGTAGCGCCCGGATGGCTTGTTCGAGCACGATGCCGTCCACGACGGTGTTCGCGTGGTCCGGGGTGACCCCCGGCGAGGCTCCGACGGCGATGTCCACAGGGTCGATCGGCACGGGTCGCCTTCGGCCCTGCCGGAACATGTCGAGACAGACGTTTCGAGTCACGCGGAACAACCATGTCGAGAACGCCGCTGATCCATCATATGAGGTCAACGAGCGGTACAACTTCAGGAACACCTCCTGCACCACATCCTGCGCAGCCTCGCGGTCGCCGAAGAATCGCAGGCCGTGTGCGTACACCGCGTCAGCGTGTGCGCGCACCAGGAGCTCGAACGCCTCCATGTCGCCGTTTTGCGCCGAGGCGACGAGTGTCCGATCCTCTGTCGAATCGGCCGGGCTCATGCGGTTCCTTCTCTCAGACGGTCGCCGGAGTCGTGAGGTTCACGCGAACAAGCATAGCGTAGCGACTCTCCTGCTAGAATCTGCCCATGCTCCCCCTCGAATTCACTCTCAGCCGCACCGACGACACGACCTCTGCGAGACGTGGGACACTTCATACCGCCCACGGCCCGGTGGAGACGCCCGTGTTCATGCCGGTCGGCACGCGCGGCACGGTGAAGGGTGTCACGACGCCACAACTCCTGGAGATCGGCGCCGAGGTCCTTCTAGCGAACGCGTACCATCTGTTCCTCCGCCCTGGAACCGATGTCGTGAAGCAAGCGGGAGGACTCCACTCGTTCATGAACTGGGACCACGCGATCCTCACGGATTCAGGCGGCTTCCAGATCTTCTCGCTCGCCGACACACTGACGCTGCACGATGACGGCGTGCGCTTCCGGTCGATCCTTGACGGTGCGTGGCACGAGTGGACGCCGGAAGAGAACATGCGAATCCAACAGGACCTCGGCGCGGACATCGCGATGGTTCTCGACGTATGCCCGCCCTATCCTGCCGAGGAGGGTGTGGTGGGAGAGGCCGTGCGGCGCTCGGCAGCGTGGGCAGCGCGGTGCAAGGCTGCCCACACACGCGAGGACCAGGCGCTCTTCGGCATCGTTCAGGGTGGGCTGTATCCGCACCTGCGCGTGGAAAGCGTTGAGCGCACTGTGGAAGTCAGCTTTCCCGGGTACGGAATCGGAGGCTACTCCGTCGGGGAGCCGCACGACCTGATGCTCGAGTCGCTCGGTCCGGTGTGTGCGGCGCTACCCCATGATAGGCCGCGATACCTGATGGGTGTCGGCAACCCCACGACGATCCTTCAGGCGATAGCACTCGGGGTGGACATGTTTGACTGCGTGCTGCCCACACGCACCGCGCGCATGGGCACCGCATTCTCACACACGGGGAAGATGAACCTGCGCAACGCTCAGTACGCTCGAGACACCGGGCCGCTCGACCCAGACTGCACGTGCCCCGTGTGTGCGGCGTACACGCGATCGTATCTTCGGCATCTCGTCTCGATGAAGGAGATGCTGGGGGCGATACTCCTGTCGATTCACAACCTGTACTTCTTGCTGGAAGTCGTGCGCAAAGCGCGCGCGGCAATCGCGCGGGGGGAGTACGGGGCGCTGCTTTCGGAGTGGATGGCTTCGGAAGCGGCGGACGATTACTGAGAACGCCCGGGTCCGTGTGTAAACCGTTTGCAGGCGATGGTATGATACTGGGCTGTGTGACTCGACCGCCCGCGCTCGTGGCGGCGGCGGGAACGGCTCCGCTGTGTGGAGGTTGTAGTGGACGGAAACAGTGCCAACACCATCGTGTTCATCGTCGTTCTCGTTGTGGGGATGTACATGCTAGTCATAAGGCCGAATCAACAGCGCGCGAAGCAGATGCGCGAGCTCGTCGCGTCGCTTGAAACGGGTAAGCGCGTCATGACCGCCGGGGGGATCTGGGGCACGCTGCGCAACGTCGGTGAAGACTCGGTCGAGATGGAGATATCGCCCGGCGTCATCATCGAATTGGAGAAGGCAGCCGTGGCCAAGGTTCACGAGGACGAGACCGGCGATGCCTGACGTTTCTCGTGAGGTAACGCTCGAGGACATCCAGGGCGACGAAGAGCTGATCGCCTATATGGAGATGGGCGACGACTACCTCGGTGCGATCGGCTACACGGAGCACGGGCTCCGGCATGCCAATCTGACGGCGCACATCTCCGGCAATGTGATGCGGAGGTTGGGATACCCGGATCGTGATGCAGAGCTGGCTTCGATCGCCGGCTTCATCCACGACATCGGAAATTGCATCGGGCGGCTGGACCACGGGATATCCGCGGCCATGTTGGCGAAAGACGCGTTGTATCGCCTTGGGATGCCGCCGCGTGAGGTTGCCATCGTGATGAACGCGGTGGGCAACCACGAGGAGGAGTTTGGGGATCCGGCGACACCGATTGCGGCTGCCGCGATCATGGCGGACAAGTCGGACGTTCACCACACGCGCGTGCGCAATCCCGATCCCGCGGCGTTTGATATCCACGATCGCGTGAACTACGCTGCCAAGCGCAGCTTCCTGCGGGTCGACCCCGACGTGCGGGAACTCGCGCTCGAGATCGACATCGACACCGAGGTAAGCCAACTCATGGAGTACTTCGAGATCTTCCTTTCACGTATGCAGATGTGTCGTCGCGCCGCGGCGACGCTGGATGCGCGTTTTGCACTGGTCATAAACGGTACGCGCTTGCTCTAGACGTACCGAAGAACAGAACACGGAAGGCAGGCAGACCGAAGCATGGATTCGAAGCAGCGAAACATACTGTCGCTCGTGCTCGTGGCCGTACTGGTCGCGCTCGCGTGGTGGCTGCTGCTGCCCTGGAGGGGACCGGACCGGCTCATCTACAGTGTGCCGGATCCCAAGAACCCCGGGCAGTTCCTCCAGGAGACGTACGAGCTCACGCAAGACACGGTCACCATCGGTGCCGCGGGCGACGTCAGCATCCCGAGCACTCAGCCCGTTGCCATGAGCGCGGTTCTCGAGCGCTCGTCGGGC
>JAENZW010000144.1 GCA_016841065.1 Actinomycetota bacterium | reverse complement strand
ACGAACACGCCCCACGCGACGACCGCGATGAGCACGAGCGAGCGGTCGAGGTGCGCCGAGTGGATGTTGCGGAAGATCAGCGCCGGCAGGCCGACGTAGATGATGATGTTGTTGATCGAGCGCGAGGCCGACTGCTCGACGAAACCCGTTCGCCGCAGGACCCAGCCCACGCCGACGATCCCCACGAACACGAGTATCGTCTGCGCGAGCGACCAGAAGGTCATTGTGGTCTGCCCCTAGCTGAGATTCAGCTCGTGTATGCCTTTCGAGCCCATCGAGAGCACCGCCAGGGACATCTCGTAATCGGGGCGCGCGACACCGCGCTCCGTGATGATGGCCGTGACATACTTCGCCGGCGTGACGTCGAAGGCTGGATTGAGGACCGGCACTCCGATAGGCGCGAAACGGGCCCAGCCGTCGATCTGATACGCGCCACCCTTGCGGGACACGAGCATCTTGTGACCGCGCTGCATCTCGAGTTCGAACTGGCCGGCGGCGGTCAGCGCCTCGAACGCCTGCGTGGCGACCGGGTCGGCAGGCTCGTAGACGCCGGACCACGTGATGCCGGTGACCTCGTCCGGGTCCCGGTGCTCGATCTCGATCTCGCTGCCATCCGAGATGAGCAGGTCGATCGTGGAGGTCGGCGCCGCGACGTAGAACGGGATGCCGTGCTCGTGGGCGAGGATCGCAAGCGAATACGTCCCGATCTTGTTGGCGACGTCACCGTTGGCGGCGATGCGATCGGCACCGACGATGACCGCGTCCACGGCACCGGATCCCATAAGGAACCCGGCCATGCTATCGGTGACGAGCGCACAGGGCACGCCAGCCGTCATGAGCTCCCAGGTGGTCAACCGTGCGCCCTGCAAGACCGGCCGCGTCTCGTCGACCCACACGTGCTCGATCTTGCCCTCGTCGAACGCCGTGAAGATGACGCCGAGCGCCGTGCCGAAGAACGCCGTCGCGAGCGACCCCGCGTTGCAGTGCGTCAGCACCTTGGAGTTCGCCTCGAGGAGCTCCGCACCGTGCTTCCCGATCATGCGGTTGCGTGCCTCATCCTCCTCGACGATCTCGAACGCTTCCTTCATGAGCGCGGCCCGAATGTCCGCAAGCTCGTTGCCCTCCAGAGAGTTCGCGACATGCCGCATGCGCTCCGCACCCCAGTGCAGGTTCACCGCGGTGGGCCGCGTCGCCTTGATCTCCGCCACGACTTCTTCGAGCCCGCCGAAGAACTCGCTCGGATCGTTGATGTAGGTCGCCTGGTGCTCGACCCACAGCGCGACGGCCAGCGCGGCGGCCACGCCGAGAGCGGGCGCTCCGCGCACGGCCATACCCTTGATCGCCCAGCACACTGCTGCGTAGTTGTCGCATTCGAGCACGTCGCCGACGAGCGGCAGGCGCGACTGGTCGATCATGCGCACCTTACCGTCTTCCCACCAGATCGTCTTCGGCAGATTGTCTACTCCGGCCGTTGGTGTGGAATCCTCTCCACCCTCTTCTGCCGAAGAACCCTGTGCGTCCTGCGTCTCGTGTGTCTCGTCACTCATCGTCGCGAAGCCCTTCCATGCCGGTTGCGTGCCTGTGTCAGCCCATCGAGCGGGCGACCTGCATCAGTGTGTCGTGGTCGAGCGATGCATGGGTCACCCAGCACACCCTCGTGCCGTCGACCCACATCACCTGCGAGGCCGTGAGCACGATGCCCGTGCCGGGGACCTCAAGACCGTTCTCCTGGTTCTCGAGCGGGATATCGCACGCGGTCCATGCGACAGCCGCATGCCCGTTCACCTCGGTCGGGAAGATGATCTCCACATACTCGTCGTCGTACTGGTCTGCGACCATGGCCTGCGCGTCAGGCCCGTTGCGCAGGTCGAGGCACGAGACCGACAGGCCGCCGGAGTAGACGAGCACGACCATCGGCTCGGCGTCGGGCAGACCCTTCGGCACGTAAACGCCGAGAAGCTCGTTGCCGAGCGTCTCTGTCGGCACAGCGATCGACACGCCGGTAGCCGCCATCGCGGCGGCGACATCCGGCTGCTGGTCGAAGGCGAGGCCGAGATACTCCTCGCGCGACGGCATATGCGGCGAGAACTCGTGCGTCTCTTCGGTCACTAGTGGTCTCCTTTGCTGCGTGCGCGGTCGGTCGGGTGCTGCCCTAGACCGTGCCCTCCTGCCAGGAGGCGAGGTACTTCGTCTGCTGCTCGGTGAGCGTGTCGATGGTGACGCCCATCGTGGCGAGCTTGAGCTTGGCGATGCCGGCGTCGATGTCCGCGGGCACCGGGTAGACACCCGGCTCGAGCGATGCGGCGTTCTTGACCATGTACTCCGCGGAAAGCGCCTGGTTGGCGAAGGACATGTCCATGACGTTGGCCGGGTGGCCTTCGGCGCACGATAGGTTGACGAGCCGACCGTCCGCGAGCAGATAGATCTTGCGGCCGTCGGCGAGCGTGAACTCCTCGACCAGCGGGCGGACTTCGCGGACGGAAACGGCGTTCTCACGCAGGTGCGCGATGTTGATCTCGACGTTGAAGTGGCCCGAGTTACAGATGATGGCGCCGTCCTTCATCGTGTCGTACATGGGCGTGTCGATGACGTTGATGTCGCCGGTGACCGTGATCCAGATGTCGCACTCCTTGGCGGCTTCGACCGCCGGCATCACGCGGAAGCCATCCATGACGGCTTCGAGCGCGACGAGCGGGTCGATCTCGCAGACCACCACGTCGGCGCCGAGTCCCTTGGCGCGCATCGCAGCGCCCTTGCCGCACCAGCCGTAGCCGGAGATGACGACCGTGCGCCCGGCGATGAGCCGGTTCGTAGCGCGGATGACGCCGTCGATCGTGGACTGGCCGGTACCGTAGCGGTTGTCGAACAGGTGCTTCGTCATCGCGTCGTTGACCGAGATGATCGGGTACTTCAGCGCGCCGTCAGCGGTCATCGCCTTGAGGCGGATGACGCCGGTCGTCGTCTCCTCGGTGCCGCCGATGATGCCCTCGAGCGCCTCGGGGCGATCGGCGTGGATTCTGCCGACGACGTCCGCGCCGTCGTCCATGGTGATGTGCGGCGCATGATCGATCGCCGCGTCGATGTGCGAGTAGTAGGTGTCGTTGTCCTCGCCTTTGATGGCATAGGTGCGGATGCCGTAGTGCTCGACGAGCGCGGCAGCCACGTCATCCTGGGTGGACAGCGGGTTGCTCGCACACAGCACGATGTCTGCGCCGCCAGCGGCAAGCGTCCGCATGAGGTTCGCGGTCTCGGTCGTGACGTGCAGGCATGCGCTGACTCGCAGCCCATCGAGCGGCTTCTCAACCGCGAAGCGCTCGCGGATGCTTTCGAGAACCGGCATATCCTGGTCGGCCCACTCGATGCGCGCCTTGCCGGCGTCGGCAAGCGCGAGGTCTTTCACGTGATAGTCCATGGGGTGCTCCTTCTATCGATCAGCGACTGAGGGTCGCTCCTTCGGCAATCCACGAAGTATAGCAGCCTATACCCGGGCGATGACTATCGTGTCGGCGCGCTGCGTCACGCCGACGAGACGCCAGATGGGCGACACCCGCTTCTCCCTTACGACAACGTCCTCGATGTCGCACCCGCAGTCCTCGCGCGCGAGCCTCGTGACCTCGTCGTCCGAGTAGTACGAGACGACCGGCGCGCCGATGTTGTTCCAGTGCCCGCCCAGCATCACCCTGCGCCCGCCAGTCATACCGCCGACGATGCGCTTCGTGTGGAATAGCATCGTCATCGCGAAGCGCGGCTTGAACGTGGGCTCCATGATCACAAGATACCCGCCGTCGGCCACGAGTGAGACAGCGTTCGCTAGACCGTCTCGCGCCAGCGCGCGTGAGGCTCGGCGCGTATCTCCGACGAGATGATGGAGGACGGCGCCGACGATGACCATGTCGAACGGACCGGGCAGGCACTTCAGACTCGCCCGATCGAGCACGTCGCACTCGTAGGCCTCGAAGCCTCGGCCGCGGGTCTTCTCGGCATTCGCCGGACTGATGTCCGCCCCGCACAGCCGTTCCATGCCCGTGCGGTCGCGGATCGACGCCAGGATGTTTCCGGTCGCACATCCTATGTCGAGAATCGACATGTCCGGAGACATCCGCGCACTGACGAGATCGACGATCGAGTCGTAGCGCCCGACCGAGTACTCCGGCGTGTTTCGGTCGAAGTACTCCTTCGTCTGATCCTGGACGTCCAAGCGCGCTCCCTCGACCCCGATCGCGACCGTCACGACTCTCTCGAGCAGGATAGCCGAAGAGCCCTACGCGGGTTGCTAGACATGGCGAATGATGGTGCTGACCAGGCCGGTAAGCATGTCTTCGGCAGACCTGCCCGTCTGGAGCACCTCATCGTGCGAGATTCCGCTCGCGCCCGCGACGTTCGTGACGAGCGAGAGGCCCAGCACGCGAAGCCCGTAAGCGCGCGCCACGATGACCTCGTGGACCGTGGACATGCCCACCACGTCGGCGCCAGCCACACGGAGGTACTCGACCTCGGCGGGCGTCTCGTATGTCGGGCCGAGAAGACCCGCGTACACGCCCTCTCGGAGCGCATGGCCCGATTCCGCCGCGATGCGGTGCGCAAGCGCGCGAAGGTCGCGGTCGTACGCGTCGCGCATCGACACG
>JAENZW010000143.1 GCA_016841065.1 Actinomycetota bacterium | reverse complement strand
GCGCGCGAGCTTGATGGCACCCTCGCTGGCCTCCGTCCCCGAGTTGCAGAAGAACGCCTTGTACCCGCCACCCAACATTGACGAGAGCTTCTCGGCAAGATCGGCACGGTACTCGACGTGAAACAGGTTCGTGACGTGCACGAGCGTCGCAGCCTGAACGGCGACGGCCGAAGCTACCGCGGGGTGTGCGTGACCCAGATTCACGGCGCCCAGGCCGGAAACGAAGTCGAGGTACTCCGTGCCATCGTCGTCGAAGAGCCGCATCCCCGATCCGCGTACGAACATGACCGGCTTCCGCACGTAGGTGCCCATGTGGAACGCGGCGTCTTTGGCGACGGCGGTGTCGAAGAGCGCGCCCATCAGAACGTCACCCCGTTGACCTTCGCGGGCAGGGGCCCGGTGTCTCCGGCATGCGTGATCATCGTCCCGACGCCCTGGTCGGTGTAGACCTCGAGCAACAGCGCATGCGAGACGGTGCCGTTCAAGATGTGCGCTCGACGTACGCCACCGCGCAGCGCGTGGGTGCAGGCGGCAACCTTCGGGATCATGCCGCTCGAGAGCGCATCCCCGGCGATCATCTCTTCGGCCTCGTCGTAGGTGAGAGCGCTGATCAGCGACGACTTGTCCTCGAAATCCGCGTACAGCCCGTCGACGTCCGTGAGGAAGATGACCTTGTCCGAGTCGAGTGCCGCAGCGAGCTCGGCCGCTACGAGATCGGCGTTGATGTTGAAGGAGCCGCCGTCCTCTCCCGCCGCCACAGTGGCGATTATCGGGATGAATCCGTCGTCGATAAGCTTCGTGACGACCGTCGTGTCGATCGAGGTCACCTCGCCTACGCGCCCGAGGCGCGGATCCTTCTGTTTGGCGCGGATGAGGTTCGCGTCGTCGCCGGCGATTCCAACGGCCAGGCGACCGTGGGTGTTGATCGCGGCTACGAACTCCTTGTTGACCTTGCCGACGAGTACCATCTTCACGACCTCCATGGCCTCCTCCGAGGTCACACGCAAGCCGTCGTGGAACTCGACAGGCAACCCGAGCCGCTCCATGTAGGAGGTGATCTCGGGGCCGCCGCCGTGCACGATCACGGGGTTGATGCCGACGAGCTTCATGAGCACGATGTCGCTCGCAACGCTCTCGCGCAGCGCCGGGTCGGTCATAGCTGCGCCGCCGTACTTGATCACCACGGTGCGGCCCCACGTGCGCTTGATCCACGGGAGCGCCTCGGTCAGCGTCGTTGCTTTGGCGAGCAGGTCCTTCATGGGTATCGCCTTTCGGTCACGTGGGGCGGCAGTGCTGGCCGCTCCGGCGGTCGGTACTCGTCGCTGCGGCCTTGTCGGCCGCTAGCTTCGGTACTCCCCGTTGATCCGAACGTAGTCGTAGGTGAGATCGCACGTCCAAACAGACGCGCTTGCGTCGCCTACGCCGAGGTCCACGAGTACGTCGACCTCCGGCTCCGCCAACGCTGCGGCAGCCACATCTTCATCGAACTCGACAGCCATTCCGTCCTTGCATGTCGTGATGCCGGCAAACACTATCTCGAGCGCCGACGGATCGAGAGTCGCCGACGAGTTGCCGACGGCCATCGCGACTCTCCCCCAGTTGGCATCCCCGCCGAATATCGCGGTCTTGAACAGTGGCGAGTTCGCGATCGTCATGGCGGCGTCGTGGGCTTCCGTCTCGTTGGCCGCTCCACTCACCTGGATGGTGATGAACTTCGTGGCGCCTTCCCCGTCGCGCACGAGCATCCGCGCGAGTTCGCCGCACGCATGCGTGATCACGTCGGCGAGAACGTCGAATGCCGGTGATCCCGGCTCGATCACGTCGCCGCCGGCGGCGCCGCTCGCCATGAGCGTGCACATGTCGTTCGTGGAGGTGTCGCCATCCACCGAGATGCGATTGAACGTCCGGGCTGCAGCCGCCTTGAGGATCTCGTTGCACGCGACCGACGAGAGCGGTGCATCAGTGGTGAGGAATGCGAGCATCGTCGCCATGTTCGGCGCGATCATTCCGCTCCCCTTCGCCATGCCGCCGACGGCGTACGTGACACCGTCGACCTCGACCGCAAGCGCTATCTGTTTCGGGAAGGTATCGGTCGTGACGATCGCCTCGGCAGCGGCGTCTCCGGACGCGTTGTCCAGCGCCGCGGCGGCATCCGCGATGCCCGCGAGCAGCGGCTCCATGGGCAGCCGGACCCCGATGACACCGGTGGAGGCCACGATCACGTCGCTCGCGTCGCATCCGAGCGCATCTGCAGTTGCGCCTGCCATAGCGTCGGCGTCCGCGATACCTTGCTCGCCGGTGCACGCGTTCGCGTTGCCCGAGTTCGCGACGATCGCCCGCGCCCGTCCGTCGGCGATGTGCGCACGCGATACGGCCACCGGAGGCGCCGCCATCTTGTTTCGGGTGAACACGCCTGCAGCCGGCACGCCTTCTTCGGCAGCGATGATGCACACGTCGCGCTTGCCGGACTTCTTCACGCCGGCAGCCACCCCGGCCGCCAGGAAGCCCTTTGGCGCGACCACTCCACCTTCGATGTAGTTGTACTGAGTCATCGCTTCCCCTATATGACTGGCACGGGCTGGTGCAGCGCCGTCGTCTCTTCGTAGCCGAATACGATGTTCGCGCACTGTATCGCCTGACCGGACGTGCCCTTCACGAGATTGTCGATGGCGCATGCGGCGACGAGCGTGCCGGTGTGCGCATCAACCGTCACGCCTATGTGCGCCCGGTTCGAGCCGCGTACGTGCGCGGTAGCGGGCATGACTCCGGCATCGTGCACGGTGACGAACGGCTCACCGTCGTAGCGCTCGCGATATAGCACCACGGCGTCTTCGGCGCTCATCGCGACGTCGAGCTCGAGGTAGACGGTGGCCAGCAATCCCCTGTTCATTGGCACCAGGTGCGGCGTGAAGGTGACCCGCATCTCCCGGCCTGCGGCGATCGACAGTTGCTGCTCGATCTCGGGCGTGTGCCGGTGCGTAGTGACCTTGTAGGGTTGCGTCGAGTCCGCGACCGTCGGGTAGTGCGTGCCCGCCGAAGGGGTCCGGCCCGCACCCGACACCCCGGACTTCGCATCCACGATCACGTGGCGACCTGTCGTGACGCCCGCTGCGAGCGCCGGCATCGCCGCAAGGATCGATGCGGTCGGATAGCAGCCGGGACACGCGACGAGCCGGGCTCCGGGAAGCTTCGAGCGGTCCATCTCAGGCAGACCGTACACCGCTTCGGCCAGCAGGGTCGGTGAGGTGTGAGGTGTGCCGTACCACTGTTCGTACGTCACCGGATCGGCAAGCCGATAGTCCGCCGAGGCGTCGATGACAGTGAGCCCTGCGTCGAGCAGCGCGGGTGCGACGGCCATCGCAGCCGTGTGCGGCACCGCCAGGAAGGCGATCTGCGCCCGCCCGGCAATCGAGACGACGTCGGGCGCCTCGTACGCAAGGTCCGTGAACGGCGCGAGCGCCGGATAGACATCGCCGATGCGCTTGCCTGCTTCTGCCGAAGATGTCGCTAGCGTGAGCTCGAACTCGGGATGCGCAAGAACATACCGGGTGAGTTCTACTCCCGCGTATCCCGGCGCTCCTATGATTGCGACAGACTGCATGCGTCAATGCCCCCATTTTCGGTTCAACGTGGGCCCATTGTACGCAATAATGGAATACGGGTCAACGCATATGCATCTATTCTGCATCAATCGACTTCTCTATGCAGTTCGCACACGTTCCCACCGCGTACGCTATCCGCGCAGCTCAGCTCCTACCGCGCCCGCGACCTTGCGCAGGAGCTTGTCGTGCTGCGGTCGAACCTCTTCGTCTGTGAGCGTCCGATCCGACGCACGGTACGAAAGGGCGAAAGCAAGGCTCTTCTTGCCCTCCGGTACGCCCGCTCCGCGATAGACGTCAAAGAGCCGCGCCGACTCGAGCAGCTTCCCGCCGGCCGAGGAGATGGCCTGCTCGACACGCTCGACAGTCACCGTCTCTTCCACTACCAGCGCGATATCGAGCTCGACCGCGGGGAAGCGCGGGACATCGTCATACTTCCGCACGTCAACGGCGGCGGACAACAGAACGTCGACTCCAAGTTCGAACATGACGACCGGTCCCGAGGCGTCGTAGGCGTCCAGCACACGAGGGTGGACCTCTCCGAGCCAGCCAGCGTTCTTTCCGTTCACGATGATTTCAGCCGAGCGACCAGGCTGCAGCCACGGATACTCTTCGGCACGGACCTTCCACTTGCGCACACCGAGGTCGTACATGAGCGCCTCGATGACCCCTTTGCCGTCGAACAAGGTCAGCGTCTGCCCATGCAGTGCCGCATCCGGCGCGTCGTCCTTGTCGCGCGGGTCGTGCCATGCAGGGTCGTTCCAGCGACCGCTCAGCAGCCCCGTCACCATTGCGCGCTCCATCGGCTGCTTGCAGCCGGCCTCGGTCCAGAAGACGCTTCCCATCTCGTAGAGGTGCACGTTGTCGACGTCGCGTCGCTGGTTGTAGGAGACGGATCTAAGCAGTCCGGGCACAAGAGTCCGGCGCATGATGGCCTGCTCCTCGGACATCGGGTTGAGCAGCTCCACGAGCATCTCGCCTGCCGAAAGCTCCCAGCCGAGACGTTCGAGATCTCCGGGGTCGGAGAACGAGTACGTCATCGTCTCGTTCAGGCCCGCGGCCCGCAGCGTGCGGCCGATGCGCT
>JAENZW010000142.1 GCA_016841065.1 Actinomycetota bacterium | reverse complement strand
GATCAACGAGACTCGCGCGGAGGTGTACAAGGGTCACGACGCCGACCTGAAGAAGTGGATCGAGGAGAACGTGCCGGAGGCCGAGGGCCGTCAGGTCGAAGTGCGCTCCGTCGGCACCCCCGATGGCGTCGACCGCGACTACCGCGCCGGCTACGTCGTCAACGACCCGGTCACCGGCCAGCAGCGGTTCATCGAGCTCAAGAAGGAGACGTGGTCGGGCAAGAGTGCCGAGATCTTCGCCAAGGAGACCGGCGGGCCCACCGATCCCAAGGGCGCTGCCAAGTGGGCAAAGGACCACCAGCAGCTCGCCACAGACCAGTATCACGCCGAGGCGAGCGTGGACATGGCCGACCAGGGCACGATCTACAACGAGAAGACCGGCAAGTGGGAGAAGACCCAGCTCACGCCCAATGCCGACCTCGTCAAGCAGGGGAAGTCGACGCTGCTCGATCCAGAAGGCTACGGGAAGACCTACGAGAGCAAGGTCGCCGAAGCGTACGCCGAGGGCAACCACCTCGACGCATACACACAGGCTGACAAGGCGGTGCACTCTCTGGAGTGTGTGCGCGACGGGTACGACATACAGGGTTACGAGGTGAAGAACCTGCCGCCCGATGTGCGGGAAGGCATGCAGGTCATCAAGGACGCCAAGAGCGGTAGTATCACGCCCGCCGAAGCAGAAGCGCGTCTCAAGGGCCTCAAGTACGAGGGTGGCCTGCCCGACTTCATGGAGAAGGTGTCCGGGCAGTTCGCCGGCTTCAAGTGGGCTAGGAAGACCTGACGCGACGGACGCGTCCCCGCAGGTCGAGCCGAGAGGCGCGTCATTCGGCCAGCAGGAGCTCCACGTCGAACCCCGGTGCGAAGGGATCGGCGAATCGCACGCCCTCGATCTCGAGGCCGTCCGAGAAGTTTTCGGAGAGCACCCAGCCGACTCCGTTGAGCCGCGCGGATGCCCATATCTGCGCGTCGTAGAAGTGCATACGGTAGAGCGTTGCAGCGTGGCCGGCAAGCAGCGATGTTTCGCGGTCGAGCGGGAGGACGCGAAAGGCGAGGGCGTATCGCTGGAAGATGCCGAACGCTTCTTCGGCAGACAAGGTCGCTCCGAAGAGCCGGGACACAACGACCTGAAACTCGGCGAGTACCTGCGGCGTGACCACTGCGGCGGTCTGTGCGACGAGCCGCGCGACGACGGCGTCGGCGATCTCCCGTTTCACGGGGTCGGACGTGTCCTCCGCGTACACGAGGACGTTAGTGTCGACGAGGACGCTCATTCATCTCCTCGCGGGTGAACCTTCTGCCGCCGCTGCCGACTCCGCGCACCGCAGCGGCGTTGCTGATCTCGCGCGCTTCCCGCCAGGCGGTCATGCGCTTCTTTCGCTCGTCGTCGCCGAAGAAGCCCGAGAGCGCGCGCCTCACCACCTCGGACTGCGAGACACCGAGCTCTTCGGCCTTCCGCTCGAGCTCACGCTCGAGCTCGGGGTCCAGCACGATCTGTTTGCGCACCATGCGTGCCATAGTGACACTCGCTCCCTACCGGTTCCCAAACCACTGCAATCCACAGGGTGTGTAACCGGATGTGTAATGCTCTCCCCGATGCTACGCCCGCCGAGGGCGTGGAACAAGTCGTGAAGGGGGGTGGTGCGAATCATGAGAATACTGCGCGTGATCCAGAACGTCCTATTCATCATCGCTGGGCTCGGGTTCATGGTCATCGCGTTGACCTCGAATCTCGAGCTGCCAACGTGGTTCTGGCTGCTGGCCATTCTGCTCGTCGTGTGGAGCGGCTGGGATCTGTCCCGCGAATACAGCCGGGGCAAGGCGGGTCGCGCCTAGCGAGGGTTGAGTCGATCGGCACCGCTGCCTACTGCGCGGCGGGGAAGCCCCACACCTGGACGCGCGCGTTGGAGGTGTCCGTGACGAAGATGCGATCTTCGGCAATTGCGACGTCGTTCGGGTAGTTGAACTGCCCTTCGAGCATGCCGCGTTCGCCGAAGGTCAGCACCTTGTTCCCCCGCAGGTCCCACACTGTCACGTCGTGCGCGAGTGTGTCTGCCACGACTGCTTCGCCTCCGGAGCCGATGGCCATCCCACGTGGCAGCCCTTCCGTCACGATCATTCGCAGGAACTCGCCATCGCTACCGAAGACCTGGATACGACGGTTGTTCGAATCGACGACCCAGATCTCGCCGCCACTGGTCTCGATGCCGTTCGGGAACTGGAACAGGCCTGGAGAGGCCGATGGGTCGTCCACTATGCCGACTGTACCGACGGAGCGCACGAACGCGCCGTCCGGGCCGAAGATGAGGAACCGGTGGCCGTTGAGGATCTCGGTGACGTACATCGAGCCGTCTTCGGCAAACGCGATGGCGATGGGCGCCCAGACGGCGCCGTCGGTCTCGAAGTCGGGCAGTTCCGATGCGGGCAGTCTCGGGTCGAAGGTGCCGACGTGATCGCCCGCCGGGGTGAAGATCTCAATCGACCTGCTGCGTCGATCCGCAACGTACAGGTTCCCGTCGGCCGGGTTGCTGACAAGAAAGAGCGGTACATCCAGCACGTCGTTGCCGAAGGAACGCGCGTACGTGCCCTCAAGGTCGTAGACGAGGATTCCGTGCTCGGCGCTGTCTGCCACGAACACTTCGCCGTCCGTCACACACAGTCCGATCGGTCGCGTGAGCGTCGTTTCACCCGACGCAGGGATCGAGTAGAGATACTCCGGCGGCTGGCTCAGGTCGAGGGGCGCGTACGGCGACGTCTCTTCGGCAGCGGGCTGGGGTTCGGTGCCCGAGGACGAGGACGTTCGCGTCACCGTCGTTTTGCAGCCGGTCATAGCGGCCGCGAGCAACAGCGCGAGCAGCATTGCGGGAACGGCTTGTGGGATTCTCACGCGTCCGTCCTCTACGGCCCGGGCATCTTCCCGACCCAGATGGTGACCGTGTCACCTCTCCGGACCGAGGTGCCGGGGAGTGGGTCCTGGTTCAGGACCGAGCCGTCCTCATCGGGGTTGACTGTGACCTGGTAGTTCACGACTACATTCAGCCCGAGATCGTCGATCATCGTACGTGCGTCTGCTTCGGTCTCCGTTCGTACTTCCGGCACGCTGATGAGTTCCTCGCCCTTCGAGACGACGATGGTGACCGAGGAGCCCGCCTCGGCGAAGCTACCTGCATCGGGTGACTGCCGAATGACCTCGCTCTCGGGAACGGTATCGTTGTACTCCTCGTTGACCTTGACCTTGAAGCCTGCCGAAGTCAGGTCGTTCTCCGCGGTGGAGCGGCTCTGGCCCGTGACCTTGGGGACCTCGCGAAGCTCGGTGCCCTCACTGACCACGAGGGTGATCCTGGTACCCTTCGGCACCTTCTGGCCCGCCTCGGGTGTCTGCTTGAAGACGATGCCTTTGTTGACCTTGCTGTTGTACTCGCGTTGCGCGGGGGCTAGCTCGAAGCCCGCCTCGATCAGCTTCTGGGCGGCCTCCTCCTCGGTCAAATCAACCACCTTCGGCACCTTGAACAGCTCGAGACCGGCGCTGACCATCAGCTTGATCTCGGCGCCTGCGTCCACCTCAGCGTCCTCTTCTGGGTCCTGGCCGACCACCGTGCCGGACTCCTCTTGCGAGAACGTGGGCTCGATGTCGCCGACCGTGAGTTGGATGGCCTTGAGCGCGTCTTCGGCCTGCTTGACGGTCATGCCGGTGAGGTCCGGCACCTTGATCTTGTCGGGCGCGGTGTCGAAGGCGCCCATCGCCCAGGCGACTCCGATCCCCACAAGGATGACCGCAACGACGCCGATGATCCACGGCCAGGGGTTGCTGCGCCGGGGCACGGGGCGCACGCGGGAGGATTGCATCGCGTCGCGCTCGACCACCGGCATCACCGTGGTCTGCCCTGCGGCGGGCTGCGTCTCAACGACGCGACCGGACGCGACCCGCTGAAGGTCGCGGCGCATCTCTTCGGCAGAGGCGTAGCGCTGGGAAGGATCCTTGCTCATGGCCCGCATGATGACGACTTCCATCGCGGCCGGGATGTTCGGGTTGATCTGCCGCGGGGGGATCGGGTCCTCATTGACGTGCTTGAGCGCGACCGAAACGGGGGAGTCGCCGTCGAAGGGCAGCCGCCCGGTGGTGAGCTCATAGAGAACGACACCCAGCGAGTAGAGGTCGCTTGCCGGACCGAGTTTCCGGCCCTGGGCCTGCTCCGGGCTCACGTAGTGCGCCGTGCCGAGTACCGAGCCGGTCTGCGTCATCTGGGTGTTGCCCATGCGTGCGATGCCGAAGTCCATGACCTTGATCTGGCCCTCGGGCGTCAGCACGATGTTGTGCGGCTTGATGTCGCGATGGATGACATCGTAGCCATGCGCGACGGAGAGTGCGGCGCAGACCTGCGAGCCGTATTCGGCGGCCTTGAGCGAGTCCAGCGGGCCGCGCTCCGTGACGAGCGTCTTCAGGTCCGTACCGCGGACGTACTCCATGATGATGTAGTACGTTTCTTCGTCGTGTCCCCAGTCGAAGATGTTCACGATGCCGGGGTGAGAGAGATGCGCGGCGGCCTGGGCTTCCTGTCGGAATCTGGCCACGAACTGCTGGTCAGAGGCGTACTGCGCGTGCAGCACCTTCACGGCCACGGTTCTGCCGAGGACCTCGTCGGTTGCCTTGTAGACATCGGCCATGCCGCCGGAGCCGATCTTCTCGACCACCCGGTATCTACGGCCGAACACGAGATCGTTCACGCGATGCTCTCCTTGGTGGGTGTCGGCGTTCCCCGAAGTTTCGACGCTACACATTCTAACGAAACAGTGGCGTCGGCGACGAACGCTTCTCCCGAGCGGTTGGCGGCT
>JAENZW010000141.1 GCA_016841065.1 Actinomycetota bacterium | reverse complement strand
CGCGATGGCGCGAGCAGCCCGAAGCCGCTCAGAGCGCACGTGCGAGTATACCGAGCGTGCCGAAGAGGGGCAATCAGGGGAGGGCGGGTCGGGAGCCCCCAGCTTCCCGGGATGCGCCTGCAAGCGCATCATCGCCGGACTTGAGTGTCACAGCGACTCGCACGAATTCCATCAGGAGGAAGCGCCTTCGTCCCGTCGAACAGGGCGTTGTCCTATATATGTGGAGACCACATTGGATGGAGCCTCGGGATGTGCGGGCCCCCAGATGGCGTGAACACCCGATGCTGGTTGTCCGACTCCCCTAGTCAGCCCACAATGGGCCCGGGGAGAGGTTTGTGCCAGGCGAGACAACCAGGTGGGGGACTCATGACTAGCCCGAGCAAACGAACACTCACGATGGTAGGCATCGTCGTCGTTGTCATCCTTGCGCTCGTAGGTGGGGTGCTCTGGTGGGGCATGTCTGGGACCATGCTCACGATCGTCGTCGAGGACGCTCGCACAGGGCAGCCGATCGAAGGTGCCACGGTGGGTGTAGCGGGTGAAACGCTTGATGCGTCGGCCGGCAGGGTCGAGGCCAAGCTGCCACTCGGCGATCATGATGTCAGCATCGCCGCCCCCGGATATGAGTCCACTCAAACAGCCGTGACGCTGGCCATGTTCCAACCCCAAGACCTGGGAACAGTCACAATCCGTGATGCAAGTCTTGAGGTCTCGGTCGTCGAGAACTACCCCGACTATCCCGTTGTCGGTATCGCCACAGTGAAGATCACGGCCTCAGAAGAATCCACGGATACCATGGGTGGTGCCCTCGCACTTGTGGGACTGCCCATCGGGACGACCGGGGTCGAGATTTCAGCGGAGGGCTACATGCCGCTCACAATGCCCGTCGATCTCGAGCCCGGGGACAACTCGATCGTGTGCACGATCACCCCTGAGCTTGCCGAGGTCGTCGACAGGCGCGGTCAGGCATACATAGCCAGCAACTATCCGCTCATCTACGACATCATGCATCCAGCCAGGCAGGCTCTGTTCGGCACCAAGACCGAGTACCTCGACATCATGGAGAAGAGCGAAGACGACCGGGCCGGCGTCGTCATCAAGGAGGTACGAGTCAACGACTACATCGAATTGGCCGAGTACAAGGACAGGGCGACTGGCGCCACGTATCAAGACGTGGTCCGCACACCCATGACGTATGTGGCCGGGGGCGCACTTCTTGCGGCGCTCGGTCAAGACAGTATGACCGTGAGCGAGTCCGAGTACTGGGTACTTCACGAGGGGCAGTGGCGCTCTCTGGCCGATGGCGAGCGCAGCGACTACATGCCCTAGGTTGCGGCTAGCCGCTCAGAGCGCACGTGCGAGTATACCGAGCGGGCGAAAGCGAGGCAATCACAGGTTGGCGGGCTGTGCCAGAGATCTCTGCAGAGCCGACTCGAGCAGTGCGGCCTGACCTTCCTGGCCTTCCGCAAGCCGAAGCTCCAAGTGCACTTCTTACATGCTTACCCCTGCCACCATCATCGTCAACACCTTGCTTGACGGCACGGCACCGTTCTCGGGAAGAATCCCCTCGTGTAGCGCACAATGCGGCCCACGCCCCTTCGACTACCCGACCAGCCGACCCCGATCCCCCGAGGTGCATCTCCCACATGCTCGAATCCCTCGTCACCACCGCCTCCATCGTGGCCAGCGCGACCGCGGCCGCGACACCCTCTGCGGGACCGTCAGGTCTAGCGAGCTTGATCGAGACGGGAATACCCAGCGCCATCGCAAACGCCCTGCCTTCGGTACTCACGACCACGGCACCGCTGACGGACATGATCGTCAGAGTGCCGGCGGCGTATGAACTCACGGCGGCCTTCTTCGGCGGGCTTTCCGGTGCGGTCCACGCCGACGAGCGTCGCTTGGACATGACCGGCATCCTCGTCCTCGCAATCGCCAACGCACTCGGCGGCGGTATGCTGCGCGACGTCTTGCTGCAGAACCACGGTATCGCGGCTTTCCTGAACCCCCGTCTCCTGGGTGTGGCGCTGCTCGCGGCCATATTCGGCTTCTTCTTCGCATCAGCCTACCGACGCGTGCACCGTCCGTTCCTGTACCTGGACGCCGTATCGCTTGGTCTCTTCGCCGTCGTGGGGGCCGACAAGGCCTTGAGCGCGGGACTCACCGTCATTCCTGCAGTGCTCCTTGGAGTGATCACGAGCGTCGGCGGCGGCATGATCCGCGACGTGCTGTGCAACGAGACCCCGCAGGTCATGAGGCCGGGCACTATGTCGGCGACTGCGGCGATCATGGGATCCTCGCTCTACGTGATGCTCGTGTCGTGGATGCACATCGTCAAACCCGTCGCGCTCGTCGTGACGGTTCTGGTGACGGTCACGATCCGAATCCTGGCGATCAAACGGGGGTGGCGGGCACCCATGGCCGTGCACCTGGAGCCGACGCCGGGTCGCCCGTGGCGCCTCAAGCGAAAGACAGAGCCCTGTGCCGAAGAGACGCGATGAACGCCACAATACCGTCCGGATCAGCCGTCTTCGTCCCTTTCGTCTTCATCCTCATCGTCCATGGCGGGTTCGCCTTTCGACCCGGCGCCGAAGAACTCAACTGCAAGTAGCCAGACAGCCAGCGCTGCCGTGAGCGTCAAGATGTCGGCGATGGTTCGGGGTGTCGGCAGGAGGAGAAGTATCGCCGCAGTACCGAGCAGTCCGCCGGTCCGAAGATCCCGCTTGTGACCGGCGACGAAACCGCCGAAGGCGCCGAGTTCGAGCCGCGAGCCCATCTCGGCCATCCCGCCCGACAGTCCGCCGCGAATCGCAGTCGCCCAACGAGCCGGCCCCGCGATCAGCGCGCCGAGGAAGATCACCAGCCCGAGCGCAGTGAGTGTGCGATTCGCGACCACCAGGTCGCGGAAGATGATGTCGAACGCGCGCTGCGCGGCATCGGGCGAGATGTTCGACATGGCCTGGATGCGGTCGAGAGCGACGTACTGCCCCAGGTAGAGCGCCTGCAGCGGGAGGATCCCCGCGACCACGATAGACACGCCAAGCCAGAGCGCCACGCGGCGCCGCTGCTTCGACAGCGCAAACGCAGCCGCGGCCGCCAATATGCCCGCGATCGGCAGCACATACGCGGCCTGCCTAAGCGCGTCGAAGATTGGCCCGGCGGCCGCGAGCGTGTCGGATTGGTAGATTACGATCGTCTTGCCGAGCTGGTCCGACGGTATCGCCGCGACGAAGTCGAGGCCGCGCTCCTGGAGTGCGCTCTTGACCTCGTCGACGAGCAGCCCGGTATCGACTGTGATCGCACCCCGGCCCGCGCCGATGATTCCCTCGCGGCCCTCCACGGCGGCAATCAGCGCTTCGTGTCCCTGCCGGTTGGTCTCTTCCCATAGCTGGCCGAACCTGTCCGACTGAACGAGCTTTGTCGCCTGGTTTCGGACGGCCGACTCCACCGATGAGGCGAGCAGCGGCGATAGCCGGTCCAGCCCGTACTGATCGGGCAGAAGCTCCTGTATCTTCGCTTCGGCATCCAGGCGCTCGATAATCGCGTCCGATGCGACGTCCGCAACGACTTCCTGGATCGCGGGGTCGCTCGATAGCGGGGCAACCGTACTCACCCATGTCTCGGTGTCGAATACCACGCGGTCGAGCCACACCGCAGACACGGCGAAGGTCAGCAGCACTGCCGCGATGATGGTGAGCGCGAGCGCACCGCGAGTGCGCCAGAGCTCGCCTCGGCTCCCTTCGGACCTGGCTGCGGCAAGCCGATCATTCTCGAGCCCAAGGCGTTCGACTTCTGCCCGCAGCTCGGCAGTCTCGTTCTTCTGCGGAGAACCCGCCTGATCATCTCGCCCGCGGTCGGGCTTCTCGCTCATGGTCACCTCTCACGAACCCTCTCGCTTCGGCTGCTTCGCCATCGAACCGAGCCGAACGGCCAAGCCGGGCGCTACAGCTGACTCGGCACGACCCGCCCATGACATTCGATACCCAGACTACGCACGCGGCTGACCGCCGACCCGACGATCCGCACCTCCCCGTTGCGGCGCGCTCGAATGGCGATGACGAGCCGGTCTTCGGCACGCTCGATCTGGATGTCCCTCGATTCGATGTCTCGCATCGGTGCCACTCCCTCGATCACACCTGGTCCTCGGCTTGAGCATGGACAGGCACTCGACGCGACGCCCACAACCAACGGCGCCGCGCATTGGACAAGGAGGTGATTTCTTCGGATGAGTGGCCGGAAAGCGTTATAATGTACGTTAAGCAGGGCGACTGTCTTCCGGCAGAACTCGGCATAACCTCTGCACCGGAATGATCGACCAGCCGAGGGGGCACCAAAGATGCGCATATCTCCTCTGTTCCGTCGCGTCAGAGGGTGGCGCGCTGCAATGCTTGCTGGAATTCTCGTCACCTCGTTGTTCGCCGGGGCAGCCGCGGCCTCCGCGGCCACCGTCACGTACTGGACGGGCGTCCAGCCGACCGGCAACGTGTCGACCGGCATCCCCGTCACCATCCAGGGCAGATCCGGGTTCGACGGCAAGCCGTTCGTGTCTGCCTCCGCCAAGCTCTACATCGACGACGTCGAGGTCCCCCGCAAGTCGATGACCGTCGCCGTGCAGTCCACTCGCGTCTACTTCTACTACAAGCCGAGCCCCGCGCTCTCCGACGGGGCCCACACGTTCAAAGCGACCGTCACCGACACCGCCGGCAAGATCTCTGTCTACCAGTGGGCCGCCACGGTCGCCTCGCCCCCGAACGCGTCCTTCCTCGCGCCGGCCGCCGGCGCCACCGTCTACACGGGCAGCCCGTATGTCGTCATGTCGCTTGCCGACAACACGCCGGGTACGGCCTTCGCGGTCGCGGGCGAGGTGCACGCGGGCTCGAGCACCGGGCCGGTCGTGGCCA
>JAENZW010000140.1 GCA_016841065.1 Actinomycetota bacterium | reverse complement strand
CGCCGGCAAAAAGCAGCCCGGTGAAGGCGACGCGCCCGACAAGAAACCGGACGCCGACAAGCAGAAGGGCGACGGCGACGCCGAGACGAAGAGCGACAAGGGCGATTCCGACAAGTCCGAGGGCAAGGAGAAGCCCGGGGAGAAGAAGGCTCCTCATTCGGCAGAAGCGGATCCGACCAGGCGTGCCGACACCATGGCCAGCGACATCAAGAACAAGACCGCGGGCGGCAAGAAGCTCGACAAGGCGACCGTGGAGCAGGTTCTGCGCGACCCGGACGCGATGCGCGAACTCAAGAAGAACCACCCGGAGGTCTGGAAGGAGTTCCACGAGACGCGCAAGACTATCTATGACGCGCACGACACCCAACTCAAGGACTGGATCAAGGAGAACGTGCCGGAGGCCGCGGGCAAGGACGTGGAGATCGAGAGCTTCGGCACGCCGGACGGCGTCGACCGCGACTACCGGGCGGGCTACACGGTCACCGACCCCAAGACCGGCCAGAAGCGCTTCATCGAGATCAAGAAGGAGACGTGGGCGGGCAAGTCCCAGGAGATCTTCGCCGGCGAGACCGGCGGCCCGACAGATCCCAAGGGTGCCGCGCAATGGTCGAAGGACCACCAGCAGCTCGCTACCGACCAGCACCACGCAGAGGCAAGCGTCGACATGGCCGACCAGGCCACAGTGTGGAACCCAGAGGCCGGACCGAAGGGTCCGGACGGCAAGCCCACGGGCGGGTGGGAGAAGACACAGGTCGAGCCGAATGTGAACGCGGTCAAGGACGGCCGCTCCACACTTCTCGACCCGGACGGACTGGGCAAGACGTACGAGACCAAGGTCGCCGAGGCGTACCACGAGGGCAACCACCTCGACGCCTACAAGCAGGCAGATAAGGCCGTGCACTCGCTTGAAGGCGTGCGCGAGGGCTACTCCAAGCAGGGATATGGCGTGAAGGACCTACCGCCGAAGGTCGAGGCCGGCATGGACGCCATCAGGGACGTGCAGTCCGGCAAGCTCAAGCCCGCCCAGGCCGAGGCACGCCTCAAGGAACTTGGCTACAGCGGAGGTCTGCCCGACTTCATCGAGAAGATCTCGGGGCAGTTCGCCGGCTTCAAGTGGGCGCGCAAGGGGTAGCGGACCCGACCGTTCCGCTGCCGCTCCTAGGTCGCCCGATCCGCAAGCCCGCGGACGAGCTTGACCAGCCTGGCTCCCTCAAAGGGCTTGGTGTAGTACTCGTCGACGTTCGAGCCTCCGGGCATCGACTGCTCCCCAACGCCAAGCGCCGTGAGCATGAGGATCGGGATGTGTTTGGTCTCTGGGTCGCCCTTCAACCGGCGTGCGACCTCTCTGCCGTCCATTCCAGGCATCATCACGTCCAGAACGATGACGTCAGGAGCCTCGCTCGCCACCTTCTCGAGCGCCTCCGTACCGCTATGCGCCGTCACCACGTCGAAACCCGCGTTCGTGAGTTTGATCTTCGCCAGATCGGCAATGGCCGGCTCGTCGTCAACGACAAGCACCTTCTTCGCCACAGCGCACCCCCCAGTGCTCCTGCTGGGGCGCGATGACCGTCGGCCCCTCCGCACGGCGTCATCAGTAGATGATCCGCGTCTTCAGAATAGCATCAGCCTGAGACGGGCACGTAGAGGATAATCGACCCGCGTGTCCCGTCGACCGACCGAGCCGAGGAGACCGAATGCCGCCGAAGAGGCCCGCTGCTGCTGCGCCCACGACCTGCTGCGACGAGGAACAGCTCGTCCGCTGCATCGAGATTGCTCGTCGCCTGGAGAAGCACTACATGGACCCCAAGCCCGCGCTGCACTTCGCGAACCCGTTCCAGCTGCTCGTCGCCGTCATCCTCAGCGCGCAGACCACCGACGATGGCGTGAACAAGGCCACTCCCGCACTCTTCGCCGCATACCCGGATGCTCACGCGCTGGCACAGGCGGATTCGGCGCACGTTGAGGAGCTCGTGCACTCGCTCGGATTCTTTCGGCAGAAGACGAAGTCGATAATCGCCACGGCCCAGGCGCTCGTCGCGGAACACGACGGCGAGGTGCCGAAGACGATGGAGGAGCTCACGCAGCTCCGCGGCGTGGCCCGCAAGACCGCGAACATCGTACTGGGCAGCGCGTTCGGCGTCGTCGAGGGCATCGCGGTGGACACTCACGTGTTCCGACTGGCGCACCGGTTCGGCATCTCTTCGGCAAAGGACCCGAACAAGGTCGAGGGCGACCTATGCGCGTGTTTCCCGCGCGAGCGTTGGTACCGCGTGAACTACGAGATGATCAGCCACGGCCGTGCGATCTGCGAGGCCAAGCGGCCGGTGTGCGGCGCGTGCTTCCTCGCCGATGTGTGTCCGAGCGCGTTCCAGGTCGCCGGCTGGCGTGAGAGCGCGGAGTAGAGCCTCCCCAACCGGGAAGTCGTCGCTACGACCGCAGCGAGAACGCCGCGATCCAGGCGACCATCCCGACGAATGTGACCGCGCCGACAACCGCCCAAGCTCGCTGCCGCCGCACGTAGTCCTCGATCGACATGCGATCTGCGACCCGTGCGTAGGCGACGACGTTCGCGTTGCGGGCGAAGGCGGCCTGGAGGGCCATCGTGGCCACTAGCATCCCCCAACCCGCGAGCTTCCCCCACACGGTCAGCTCGCCGCCGGTTCGGATCATGTTGTCCACGAACACCCATGCAGGGAGGAAGAACGCCGCAGGCCACTGACCGTGCGCGACTCCCCAGATGGGCGGGATGAAGAACGCTCCCCAGTTGAAGGGCGGGAGCGCAGGAGTGCCGGGCGCCGGTGCCGTCTCGCTCTCGCCGTTTCTCGGCAGATCGCTCACGTGAAGACCCCGGCGAGCACCGCCCCGACGATGATCGACGGTAGCATGTTGCCCACAGGCAGCCGCTTGATGCCCGCGAGGTCGAAGCCGATCGCGAGGATGAGCGCGCCGCCAACCGCCTGAATCGACGCGATCACCACGCCGGTCATGTACGGCTCGAGAACGCCCGCACCCAGCGCGATGCCGCCCTGGATGATGAGCACCGGGATGGCGGCTAGCCCCACGCCCACCCCCAGGGTCGTCGCGAGTGCAATGGATGCCAGGCCGTCGAGCAGCGCCTTGATGTAGAGAAGCGAAGGGTCGCCCAGGCCATCCTGCAACGAACCGAGAACCGTCATCGCGCCCACACAGTAGAGCAGCGATGCGGTGACGAAGCCTTCGACGAGCGTGTGGCCCTTCTCGCCGGGCTGATCGGTCTTGCCCGGCGCGAACACCGGAACCCGGCTCGACACGCGCTGCAGCCAGTGGCCGAAGCGCTCGAGGTGGTGCTCGATGCGCAGCGCCTCACCTGCGAGCGAGCCGAGTGCGAGGGCGCCCACGACGACGAGTCCCGCGTAGTCGCCGAGCTCGCTCGCCCCCATGTCGGCGAGGCCGCCGATGCTCATAGCAGCACCGATCACGATGACCGAAAGCCCGATGGCCGAAAACGCGATCGCACGGAACCGTTCGGCGATCAGACGCCCGAACACGAGGCCGATGCCCGTGCCCGCAAGCACTGCCACAACATTGACGATGACTCCCGATCCGCGCACTGGCCCTCCTTCCAGGCAACATCTCGAAAACGGCGACCTTCGCAGAATACATCCTGAGGACTAGACTTGCAGGATGCGATTTCTCAAGAACAACAATTCACGCACGACTGAAACTCAGAACGAGGCGCTCGAAACCCGTGAAGCGAACGTCGAAGCCCCGCCCGCGGGGCTCGTGCGGGAGGCCACCTTCGCGTCGTTCAAGTTCCGCGACTTCACGCTGTTCTGGATGGGCTCGCTGCTCTCCAACACCGGCTCGTGGATGCAGAACTACGCGCTCGCGATCGTCGTGTACTCGTTCCGGCAGAGCGAACTCGACCTCGGGCTCGTGAACTTCGTGACCGGCATCCCGGTGCTGTTCCTGGCGCTGCCCGCCGGTGCGATCGCTGATCGCTTCGACCGCCGCAAGCTGCTCATCCTCATGCAGAGCGTCCTGCTCGTGCAGGCCACCGCACTCGGCGTGCTTTACGGAACCGGCCGAATCTCTTCGGCACGCCCGGTCTTTTCGCTCGCTCTCGTCGGGCTGCTCGGACTCGTAGCGGGCGTCGGGTCCGCGCTCACGTTCCCGGCGTGGCAGGCAATGGTGCCGGATCTGGTGCCGCGCGACAAGCTCCTGAACGCCATCGCGCTCAACTCGGCGCAGTTCCAGTCCGCACGGCTGCTCGGTCCGCTCGTCGCCGGCGCGCTCCTGCTCGTCGGTGGCACCATGGCCGAAGTCTTCTACGCGAACGCCGCCAGCTTCCTGTTCGTCATCGCCGCGCTGACCGCTCTCAGGATGCATCACGTGCAGAGCCCGATGCGCTCCGCGCGTCGCGAGGCGGGTGGCACGTGGAAGACGCTCACCGCCGGCCTGCGCTATGCGCGGCAGAACCGGCTTGTGGGTACGCTGCTTCTCAGCACGGCGGTCATGACCATCTTCGGCATGCCGCTGATGATGCTGCTGCCTGCGGTTACCGACAAAGCCCTCGGTGGCGGCAACCTACAGGTCTCCTACCTGATGGCCGCCAACGGCTTCGGTGCGCTCATCGGCGCCCTGGCCGTAGCGAGCCTGCCGAGAACGGTACGCCGGGAGCGAGTCATCCCGTGGGCGCTGGTCGGCTTCGGCGTGATCCTGATCGCGTTCTCGTTGTCGCGTTCCTTCGCGCTCAGCATGGTCATCTCGGTGTTCGCGGGCGCGGGTCTGCTCACGGCCAACTCGCTCACCAACACCGGCATCCAGGCCGCCGCACCTCCCGAGCTGCGCGGTCGCGTGATGGCGCTGTTCGTCGTCTGTTTCATGGGCCTCATGCCGATGTCATCGCTGCTCTTCGGCCCGCTCG
>JAENZW010000139.1 GCA_016841065.1 Actinomycetota bacterium | reverse complement strand
GAATGTACACGCTTTGAGCAGCAAGAACGTGATCTCGAAGTTCTTGACCATGCTTGGAGCGAACGCCAGAGACGCGCGCGCGGCGTCGTAGTGCGCCACCACGATCACGCGTTTGACCCGCTCACCGCGACGCACTCGAGGAGCGTGACGCCCGATGACGTTCTGGCTCGGGCCCTTCGGCATGAGATTGGACAGGCCCCATCGCAGGTCGAGATCCATCCACAGCGTGAGCGCCACGAGAGCCGAGACCACGAACGCGGGCCAGAAGGCGCGCGGCCAGCGAGAAGCGACTGCGGCGCCAATGGTGAGAAGGTTGTAGAGCGCGTAGGCCCACGAGTTGGTCCGCGGGCTCTCGAACTCCTGACGCTCGACATCGAGACCGCGCGAGCGCATTACTCCCTCGAGATAGTCCGCCGCAGCGGCTTCCGCATCCGTGGTGGCCGGGCGCGGCCCGATCTCGTCGGCGAGCGCATGAAGATACTGGGCGACCTCTTGCATTGGTCCTCCGGGCATCTCGGGCTGGATCCGGGCGCCTATCGCTGCGCCCCCCTAGCTATCATAATCCAGCCGGGGGCATCTCGTGCGAACCGTTGGGGGTCAAGCTCCGTCCTATGCTGTATCGCCGTTCGCAAGGGGGAGAACCATGAAGAACATCGCGCTCGCGTGTCTCGTACTGGTGATGCTCATGCCTGCAGCATGCAAGGACTCCGACAGGGGAGGGGCCGTGAACGACGGGCCGGACGTCGCTATGGCGCTACCACTGCAGGGAGACGCCGCCGCACAACCCGATCCCGCGCTCGCGGCAGCCGTAAACGACTTCGGCTTCGACATGGCGCGTTCCGTCGTGAGCGACCAGGACAACGCCATCATCTCGCCGTTGTCGATACACATCGCGCTATCGATGACGTACAACGGCGCTGCCGCGCAGACAGCCGAAGAAATGGCGAACGTCCTCCACATCGGGGACCTGGACCTCGCACAGCTCGACCGGGCATACGCGAACCTGCTCTGGCGAATGGATGCTTCCGAGGACATCACGCTGACCATCGCGAACTCACTGTGGATCGACGACGAGTACTCCCTGAGGCCGACGTTCGAGCAGGCCAACACGGACTTCTTCGGGGCGCAGACCGCGTCGCTCGACCTCCAGGCCGCAGGCGCCGCAGACACGATCAATGGCTGGGTGTCCGACGCGACCGAAGGGCGCATCAAAGACCTGATCTCCGAACCCGGTCCCAACGCCACGCTGTTCCTCGTCAACGCCGTGTACTTCCTCGCCGATTGGACCAGCCCGTTCGAGCCCGAAGCGACAGGCCCCCAGCCGTTCACGCTCGCGAACGGCGAGGCCGTTGACGTCGACATGATGGCGCAGGGCGGAGAGGACTGGGACTACGCGGAGAACGACCGCTTCCAGGTGGTCCGCATGCCATACGGAACCGGCAGCGCGGCCGCGTACGTCATCGTCCCCCGCGACGGTGTCACACCTGCCGATCTCATCGGAGGCTGGGACGCCGCCTCGTGGCAGAGCATGCGCGACTCCCTGGAAATGCGCGAGGGCAGCATCTTCCTGCCGAAGTTCGAGCTCGAGTACGACGCCGGCGAGCTTGCTGATGCCCTTGAAGCGCTGGGCATGGCCTCGGCCTTCAGCGATTCGGCCGACTTCAGCGCGATGAGCGAGGAGCCGGTCATGATCAGCAGCGTCAAGCACAAGACGTACGTGCGGGTTGACGAGAAGGGCACGGAGGCCGCAGCCGCCACGTCGGTCGAGATGGCCGCGAGCGCGATGCCGCCGCAGGACACCGAACCGCCGTTCGAGTTGCGCGCCGACAAGCCGTTCGTCTTCGCGCTGGCCGATGAGGACAGCGGCACGCTGCTGTTCTTCGGCGCAGTGGCGGATCCGAGGTAGGGCCTCGCCGCAGCTACTGCCCCATCTCGGGCACGCCGTCGGCGTGACAGCCGAAGCACTGGTTCATGCGGTACTGCGCGTGCTCCTCGACGACCCTGGGGTCGTCGCTGTGGCACACGCAACCCGGGATCTGGAACGCGAAGGGTGACGACGGGTCGGCCGGCGGCACGTTCGCCGCTGCGACCCCTCCCGCGCCGACAGACGCGGGAGGGGCTGCCTGTGGCGTGCCGATGAAGAACAGCACGGCCACTGCGGCAAACAGTATGGCTACCGTGACAAGCGCACCGATGAGAAGGCGACGTCTCATCGCTACACGACGTTCGCGGTTCCGAGGATCTCAGCGAGGTCCTCTTCGGCCGTCTCGGCGATCGGCTTGATACCGAAGTTGTCTACCAGCACCTGCAGCACATTCGGCGTGATGAACGCGGGCAGGGTCGGGCCGAGGCGGATGTCGGTGATGCCGAGGTGCAGAAGCGACAGCAGGATCGCGACGGCCTTCTGCTCGTACCACGACAGAACCATCGAGAGCGGCAGCTCGTTCACGCCGACGCCGAACGCGTCTGCGAGCGCGACCGCGATCTGCACCGCCGAGTACGCGTCGTTGCACTGGCCAACATCCAGCAGCCGCGGGATGCCGCCGATGTCGCCGAGCTTCTTGTCGAAGAACCGGAACTTGCCGCACGCGAGCGTGAGCACAACGGTGTCTTCGGGAGCCTGCTCCACGAAGTCTGTGTAGTAGTTGCGGCCCGGCTTGGCACCGTCACAGCCTCCCACCAGGAAGAAGTGCTTGATCGCGCCCTGCTTCACCGCGTCGATGACCTGCGGGGCGACCGCGAGCACAGCGTTGCGTCCGAAGCCCACGAGCACGCTGTCTGCGTCGGTCTCTTCGGCGAATCCGGACATCGCGAGCGCGCACTCGATCACTGAGTGAAAGTCACCGGAGACGTGCGGTACGCCCGGGAAGTGTACGGGGCCGCTGGTGAACAGGCGGTCCTTGTACTCGTCGCGAGGGGGCATCAGGCAGTTGGTGGTCATGAGGATCGCGCCGGGGAATGCTGCGAACTCCCGGTGCTGGTTCTGCCACGCGGTTCCGTAGTGGCCGAAGAAGTGCGAGTGCTTCTTGAGTTCCGGATAGGCATGCGTCGGAAGCATCTCGCCGTGGGTGTATACGTCGATGCCTTTGCCGGCGGTCTGCTCGAGGAGCAACTGCAAGTCATGCAGATCGTGGCCGGAGATGAGGATCGCCTTGCCCGGACGGTGCCCGAGAGGGACCTCGGTGGGGGTCGGGTGGCCGTACGTGCCGGTGTTCGCCGCGTCGAGCAGCTCCATGGCACGAAGGTTCACTTCGCCGCACTCAAGGGCAAGGCCGACCCATGCGTTCAGATCGAGCGTCGTGTCGCCAAGTGCGGCAAGCGCCTTGAAGACGTACGCGTAGACCGCCGGGTCTTCCTGGCCGAGCGTGCGCGCGTGGTGCGCATAGGCCGCGACGCCCTTGAGTCCGTACAGGGTCGTCTGCTGGAGCGCCTGGACGTCTTCGTCGCGTTCCGTGTCCCAGGGACTGCCGAACTCCTGGCCCTGGGCAACCATGCCCTCTGCGCTTGCGGCGGGTGTGAGGCCGACGAACGGGGCCTCGATCTCGCTGCCCATCTCGCACGCGAGTTCCTCGCGGAGGCGGACGGCCTCGTCGATCTTCTCGGCGATGGACGCCGCGTCGAAGTCCACGTTGGTGAGCGTCGTGAACAACGAGTCGGCCGCGAATCGGCCAGCCCCGGCGGTGTCGATGCCGCGCTCTGTCGCGTCAGTGGCGACAACGGCGAGACCGCGCAGAGCGTTGATGAGCAGGTCTTGCAGCGCTGCGACGTCTTCCTTCTTGCCACACACGCCAACGGTCGTGCAGCCGTGGCCTTTCGCGGTCTGTTCGCACTGGTTACAGAACATGTTGTCTCCTTCTTTCCGGTACGGCTGGTACGTCGAGCCGTCGGCCCTTCGCTCTTACCCGTGGATGAGCGCCGGCAGACAGCGGGTACAGACCCACTCGCTCTTGCCGTCGTGGCGTACCGGCAGAAGGGGTGCGTGATCCTCGTCGGTCCCACAGTTGAAGCAGACCTGCGGGATGTACGTCTTCGGCGCCTCGGCCAGGTGTTCCTCGACCGCGTGGTGGTCGAACTCGACCGCTTCGCGCGTCTCGATGGTGAGCGCTCCGGTCGGGCAGACGCCCAGGCAGAAGCCGGCGCCGTCGCACAGTTCCTCGCGAACGACCTTCGCCTTGCCGTCGATGATCTGGATCGCGCCTTCTGCGCAGGGGGAAACGCACAGGCCGCAGCCGGTGCACGCCTCTTCGTCTATTCGGACTATCTGTCGCGTCATCGTCGTCGAACTCATGGTTGATCCTCTCTTTCGGGCTGCTTTCGAAGCCTCTTGTCTCTGCTAGTCCGCGCCGGCTTCCGCCGAACGCCGTTCCATTTCGCGACGCCACTTGCGTGCCGAGAGAACATGCTTGATGCCGTCAACCGCGTGACCTTTGCGCCACGACTTCGGGCCGGAAAAGCGCATCATCTCGCGCTGCCAGATGCGCTCCTCTTCCCGATAGCAGTGCGTGTCGCAGTGCGCGCAGAACGGCTTCGGGTCTTTCGGACAGAACGCCCGTCGGTTCTCCGCGTACGCGAGGTGTTCCTCGCACTCGGCACACAACGTCGGGGTCTTGCGACCGTAGACGCCAAGCGAGGCGCCGTCGGTCGTGACGAGCGAGCGCGCGCTGGTGCCGTGATGCTCGTCGCAGAAGATCTGCACGAAGTCGGCGAGCAGCCTGCTGTCGTGCACGACATCCGCATCTCGCATCTTCTCGACGAAACCGTCGTTCATCTGCGCTGCCCTTCGCCTCTTGCCCTTTGTACGCTGCCCACTCTAGACGCGCGGAAGGCGAGGTTCTTTGACGCACGTCAAGAATCGGGGAAAATCCATACTGAGATGCTCAGGAATCCCGCCGAAGCCACCCGGAGGCCCCATGCCCACCCCGACCCCCGAACCCGCGCGT
>JAENZW010000006.1 GCA_016841065.1 Actinomycetota bacterium | reverse complement strand
TCGGTCGCCGCCTTGCGGGCGAGCGCCCGAGGACTTGGGGGCGTCCGGCTTGTTGATGCGGTCGAGCGAGACTTTGCCGCGATCATCGATGTCCATGATCTCGACCTCGACTTCGTCACCGACGGAGAGCACGTCCTCGACCTTCTCGACGCGACCGTTTGCCACGCGCGAGATGTGGAGGAGTCCGTCCTTGCCGGGGATGAGTTCGATGAACGCCCCGAAGGCCTGAATGGAGACGACTCGACCGGTGTACTTCTCGCCGATCTCGGGCTCCTTCACAATTGCCTCGATGCGCTTGAGGGCCGCTTCGCCGCCGAGGTCCTTGCTGGCGATGTAGATCGTCCCGTCTTCCTGGATGTCGATGTGCGCACCGGTCTCTTCCTGGATTCCCCGGACAATCTTGCCACCCGATCCGATGACTTCGCGGATCTTGTCGACGGGAATGTGAATCGTGAGGATTCGAGGTGCGAACTCAGACAGAGCACCGCGAGGCGTATCGATCGCTTCGAGCATCTTCGCGAGAATGTGGGCGCGTCCGTCCTTGGCCTGCCGAAGAGCCTGCGCCAGAATCTCGGTGGAGAGACCGGCAGCCTTGTTGTCCATTTGTAGTGCGGTGATGCCGTTCTCGGTACCTGCTACCTTGAAGTCCATGTCGCCGAGAAAGTCTTCGAGGCCCTGGATGTCGGTGAGGACGGCGACCTTGTCGCCCTCCTTGATCAGGCCCATCGCAACACCGGAGACCGGCGCCTTGATCGGCACGCCCGCGTCCATGAGAGCGAGGGTCGAGCCGCATACCGAGCCCATCGACGATGAGCCGTTGGACTCCAGGACTTCGCTGACGATGCGTACCGTGTACGGGAACTCGTCTTCGACGGGGATGACCGGAAGTAGTGCGCGTTCCGCGAGGGCACCGTGACCGATCTCGCGGCGCTTCGGCCCGCGCATGAAGCCGGTCTCGCCGGTGCAGAACGGCGGGAAGTTGTAGTGGTGGAGATAGCGCTTACCCTCGGCGACGTCGATGGTGTCGATGCGCTGCCACTCGGACAGCATGCCCAGGGTCAAGACGGAGAGCACCTGCGTCTGACCGCGCGTGAACAGGCCGGAGCCGTGCGCGCGGGGGAGATAGCCGGCAGTACAGGTGACCTGACGAACCTCATCGAGCTTGCGGCCGTCGGCGCGTTCGCCCTCTTCGAGAACCATAGTGCGCATGGTCTTCTTCTCGAGTTCCTTCAGGAGGGCCTTGATGTCCTTGCCGGACGCGGCGAGCTCGTCTTCCGTGAACGACTCGCTGATGGCCGTCTTCACGTCAGCGATGGCGTCCATCCGCGCGTGCTTGTCGGGATTGTGGAGCGCGTCACGCATCTTGTCGGCATGCGCGAAGATCCTCTCGCGAAGTGCCGGATCGCTTTCATGTAGCGGAATATCCATGGGAGTAACGTCGCAGCGTGCAACGAAGCGGTCCTGTATCTCGCAGAACTCGCCGATTGCCTCGTGAGCGAAGGTCAGGGCGGCGAGCATGTCGTCCTCGGTTACCTCGAGGGCTCCGGCCTCGACCATGTACACCGCGTCGGGAGAGCCTGCAACGACCAGGTCGAGGTCGGACTCTTCGAGCTCGTCGAACGTGGGGTTCACGATGAAGTCACCCTCGACGCGCGCGACGCGCACACATGCGAGCGGTCCATCGAACGGGATACCAGCGACGCGAAGGGCTGCGGAGGCACCCATGATGCTGATGACATCGAGCTGGTGGACCTGGTCAGCCGAAAGCACCGTGGCGATGATCTGGACTTCGTTGCGGAAATTGCTGGGAAACGCAGAACGAATGGGTCGGTCGATCATGCGTGCGGTCAGGATGGCCTTCTCGCTCGGACGCGACTCACGCTTGATGAATCCGCCGGGCAGCTTGCCTGCTGCGTACATCCGCTCTTCGAAGTCCACGGTGAGCGGAAAGAAGTCCAGATCCTTTGGCTGCCGCGATGCGGTCGCCGTCACGAGGACCATGGAGTCGCCCTGGCGGACAACCACGGCTCCGCCGGCCTGCTTGGCCAGCTCGCCGGTCTCGAGAACGTACTCCTTGCCGAAAAGTTCGAAGCTCTCAACGATCTTCTGCATTACTGTCTCTTCTTCCTCTTCATCCCTCTCTCCCGCGCCCCTTGCGCGGAAGGCGTACTGGCCCGATTGGCTTCGCCGGACCCAAGACCGAAGGCGGGGCTTCTTTCCCCGCCTTCGATATCTTTCTCCGTTTCTAGCCGCGAATACCTAGCTTCGCGACGATTTCTCGGTACCGCTCAATGTCGGTCTTCTTGAGATAGTTGAGCATCCGGCGCCTCTGTCCGACGAGTTTCAGTAGCCCACGTCGGGTGTGATGGTCCTTCTTGTGAGTCTTGAGATGCTCGGTCAGGTCCTTGATTCGCTTCGTGAGGAGCGCGACCTGAACCTCGGGGGAGCCGGTGTCGCCATCCGTGCGGGCGTGTTCGGCGATGATAGACGTCTTCACGTCCTTGGGCAGTGCCATATGTGATTCACCCTTCTTTCTGGAGTCCGCCCACGTCCGAGAGCGGCGTTGGTGAGTCGTCCGTCTCAGGCATAGGTATGTACAACCTGCGAAGTATAACACACGGTGCCGGGCATGTCGCTCGGTGCCGGCGCGGGTGAGATCAACGTATGAAGTACAACAACAGCGCGAGGAGCAGCACGGCCGCTACGGCGCCGACGACCCATCGGCGCAGGCCCGCCGAGAAGGGTTCGGGGCTGTCAGAGTACCGATTCTGAGCAGCTGGTCCGTCGAAGTCATCGATGAGGGGACCGTCGTCCTCGAGTGCTCTCCAGCGTGGATCGTCGCCGGTCACACCGTCCTGGGCAAGCCGTTCGGCCTCCTCAAGCGTCCAGAGGTCGATACCGTCTTCGGCCCAAGGGTCAGGCGGCATGTCGTGGGGCAACGTCACAGGGCATCCTCCGCTAGCGGGATTCCGCTTCTTTGTGCGGGCCACAGGCGCCGGCCGATCTCAGCAGCCACCAGGTGACGCCGATCGCGACGAGGATGCCCGCCAGCGCGAGGCCGACGAGCGGTTCCTTGGTGCCCGCCTCGATGACGACGACTTCACGGGCGGCGACCACGAGAGCGGTTTCGAGGACTGTCGGGACGACGGCGCTGTGTCGAACGTACGCGACAGTGATCCGGAAGAGCTCGACAACGATGAACACATCGAGCACCGCCTTGATCACGGCGGTAGCGATCCTTCGGGTGCGGGAATCGCTGTGACGAGAGTGGTGGTCTTGTGGATGACGACGCCCACCGCGGCAACAATGATGACTGCGAGAACGGCGGCCACCGCAGTCTCGATCCAGTCGACGACCGTTTCCAGCAGCGAGGCTGCGCGCTCCATCATGTCCTTGCTATCGTCGGCCATGGGCCCTCCATCCGAAGTAGTCTCTGTCTAGGGTTCCCGATTCAGCAGAGTCGCACTCTGCGCTATGTCCCCTTGAATGGCTGCAGTCAGTTCCTGGGGCGTCGCAAACGCGCTCTGACTCCGAAGTCTGGCCACGAACTCGAGCGTGAGATCCGTGTTGTAGAGGTCGCCCTCCCAGTCGATGATGTGAGCCTCGATGGAATCCTCCGATTGAGGGAACGTCGGCGGCACCCCAACGGAGATCGCCGCTGCATGCGCGCGTCCTTCGTGCGTGGCGAAGCCGGCGTAGACTCCGTCCGCAGGGACCGCTGCGTGCGGCGCGGGCCGAATGTTGGCCGTGGGGACACCCAGAAGGGGTGCGCCCTCTCCCCTGCCGTGGCCGACGCGCCCAGTCAGCCGATGTGGTCTGCCGAGAAGCGTAGAGGCCTCTGCAACGTGACCTTCGGCAATAAGTGCCCTGATACGCGTGGAGGTCACCGGTTCGCCACCACTGGCTACGAGGTCGTGGCCGAACACCTCGAAACCGTGCTTCACGCCAAAGACCTGCAGTGTCTCGACGGTTCCGCTGGCGTGATGACCGAAACGAAAGTCCCGCCCGACCACGACAGCCTTGGGATCGAGGGCCTGGGTGAGCACGTCATCGAGGAAGCGCTCGGCGGTCGTCTCCGCGAGACGGGCACAGAAGGGGACTACCAGCACGGAATCGACATCGAGAGCTGAAATGAACCCGATCTTGTCCTCGAGCGACAACAACTGCGGCGCTGCCGTGTCAGGCGTGACCACCTGATCCGGGTCACGATCGAAGGTGAGTGCAACTGCGCCGACACCACGTTCGCGTGCCTCGAAGACGGCATCGCGAATGAGCGTCTGATGGCCAATATGCACGCCGTCAAAGACGCCAATCGCAACAACCGCGCTGCCCAGGGGTGCCGAATCAGGCTCCCATGTGTAGACCTGCGTCATGGTCGCGATCCTCCTGACACTCCGCCGGGGATCACGGTCTGGGCGACGAGAGCGTCGGGCGTCGCCCGGTAGACGGCCAATAGTCGGCCACGGTCCGTGACCGCGAACAGTGAATCAGGGACTGCCCCGGGGCGCACGATCGGCGGCAGGCGACGTCCGTTGCGGACGGTCTCCGGATCGGCCTCGAGCAGTGGGAGGGACATGGCCTCCACGGGGTCAACGAAGTAGGCGGGCAGGCTTGCCGAGGACGCCGCGTCGATGACGTCGTCGAGAGCGCACGCGTGGTCGGCGAGGTTGAGCACCCCGCTTGCGGTGCGTCTCAATGCGCTGAGGTGCGCGACCGTCCCGGCGGCAACAGCGATATCGCGAGCGAGCGCGCGTACGTAGGTACCCTTGGACACTAGGAACTCGACATCCCAGGTCTCCTTCGCGGAGTCTGTGCCCAGGAGACGGGCCTCGCTCACCTCGATCGGACGAGGCGCGAGCTGGATTTCGCCGCCGGCCCGTGAGACGCGGTGCGCCGTGCGGCCCTCGACCTTGATGGCCGAGTACTGGGGCGGAACTTGCATAGAGGAGCCGAGGAAGGAATCCAGAATCGACTGAGCCGCGGAGTGGTCGAATAGGCCCGGAGGACACGGCGCGCTGCTGACGGGCTGTCCTTCGGCGTCGTCGGTGTCCGTCGCCGAACCGAATTCGATCTTGGCGAGGTAGCGCTTGGTCGCTGACGAGAGATACGGCGCGAGCCTCGTCGCGGGACCAACGAGGACCACAAGCAGTCCAGTGGCCATCGGGTCGAGGGTGCCTGCGTGGCCGATTCTCTTCTCTCCGGTGGCCTTGCGGACAACGCTGAGGACGTCATGGCTCGTCATCCCGGCAGGCTTGTCGATGATGAGGATCCCGGAGAGATTGGTCGCACCCCTGCGGGACATCAGGATCCTCCAGCCCCCGGAAGCCGCGGCAGCATCTCGGCAAGCACTTGCTCGAGCGACTTCTCGGCGGTGAATCCAGCAGCAGCAGCGTGGCCTCCCCCGCCGAATTCCCGAGCGAGGGAGCCGACGTCGAAGCCAGTCTTGGACCGGAGGTTCACGCGAGTCTCACCGTCGTGGAATCTGAAGAGCAAGACGACATCGACTCCGCCGAGCGTGCGAACGACATCAACTAGATTCTCCGAGTCCTGGGACTGAGCACCGGTCTGCTGAAAGTCCTCGTCTGATACATGTGAGTACGCGACACGGCCGCTGTTGGCGAGTGTGATGCGTGACATGACACGACTATCGAGTGCAAGGGCGGCAGCGGATCGGGACTGGTACACGAGACGGGCGGTCTCTGCGGGGTCCACCCCTGCGTCGAGCATTGCCGCGGCATCGCGGAGAGCAGCGGCGTTAGTGTTCTGGTACTGAAACCTTCCAGTGTCCGTCAGTAGTGCGACGTAGAGACAGAGTGCAATCTCAGGCGTGGGCCTGACCTCAAGTCTCTCCAGTAGATGCCAGACTAGCTGTCCTGAGGCGGCGGCATGCTCGTCGACGAGGTTGACCTCGCCGAAAAGGGCGTTGTCCGGATGGTGATCGATACTGATGACGGTTTCCGCCCCGGTTGCCAGCGGCTCTGCGGCGCCAAGACGGGACAACGAAGGAGTGTCCACGGCGACGAACACGTCGGGAGTCTCAACATCGATCGCTGACGCGAACAGGGCATAACCTGGCAAGAAGGAGTAGGTCGACGGGAGATTCTCGTCGGCAAGCACGGGAACAGCCGCGATCCCCGCCCCTCTCAAGGCGAGGGTCAGCCCCAGAATCGAGCCGAGGGCGTCTCCGTCTGGTTTGACGTGACCACCGATGACTACCGACTCCGCGTGCCGCAGATACACAGCGGCCCGATGAAACGGGGTCGTCACTCGCCGGCCTCCTCGGAAGAGTCGTCCTCGGCGCGGAGCAGCGTCGGCGGTACATTCTTGAGCGCCTCACCGATGCGCATCCCCTCGTCGACGCTGTCGTCGATGTGGAATCGCAGCTCAGGTGTGAACCTGAGGCTGATGCGCTTGCCGAGAAGCGCGCGAATACGACCCTTCGCGGACTCGAGACCGTCGAGGACCTCTGCATAGCGTTCGTCTCCGCCGTGCGCGGTAACGTAGACGTCCGCAACCATGAGATCCGGCGCAATGCGGACTACGGTCACCGTCACGAACTCGAGCCTCGGGTCGGACACCTCGTCGAGAAGAATCGACGCAAGCACTTCCTTGAGCGTCTCGTTCAGCTTCCGGGTGCGGGGCGTCTGTTTCATGCGCACCCGCCTCCCTAGGCTTCTCTAGCGACCTCGATGGTCTTGAAACCCTCGATGAAGTCGCCTTCTTTGATGTCCTGGAATCCCTCGACGCCGATGCCGCATTCGTAGCCGGACTTGACGGACTTGACGTCATCCTTGAAGCGCCGAAGCGAATGGAGCTTGCCCTCGTAGATGACGGTGCCATCACGAACGATGCGAATCTGATCGTCGCGAGATATCTCACCCTGCTGAACGTAGCACCCTGCAACGACACCCAACTTGGGAACGCGGAACAGCTCGCGCACCTCGACACGCCCGGTGTCCTGCTCGACGAAGTCGGGCGACAGCATGCCCACGCGCGCAGCGTTGATCTCCTCGATTGCCTTGTAGATGACCTTGTAGAGGCGTATGTCTACGTTCTCGGTCTCTGCGAGCGACTTGGCTGCAGGAGCGGGGCGCACGTTGAAGCCGATGACAATCGCATCAGATGCATCCGCAAGCGTGACGTCGCTCTCTGTGATCGCGCCGACGGCTGAGTGTATGACGTTGATGCGAACCTCGGTCTGGTCCATCTTATCGAGCGAGTCCTTCAGCGCCTCGATGGAGCCTTGAACGTCGGCTTTGACGACGAGGTTGAGGTCCTTGAGCTCGCCTTCCTGGATCCTGGCAAACAGATCGTCAAGGGAAACGTGAACCTTCTTCTCGTGTGCGAGGAGTCGTTGCTTGAGAGCACGCTCCTCCGCCAGATTGCGTGCGTCGCGCTCGTCCTCGAATACGCGGAACTCATCGCCCGCGCTCGGGACGCTCGACAGTCCGAGAACCTCGACCGGGTCGGCCGGAAGGGCGGTCTTGACCGGGGTTCCAGTCTGGTCGACGAGTGCCCGAACGCGACCGTGGGCCTTTCCGGCGACGATCGCGTCACCCACCCGGAGAGTGCCTCGCTGTACGAGGACGGTGGCCACGGGGCCACGGCCCTTGTCGAGCTTCGCTTCGATGACAACACCGCTCGCGTGTGCATCCGGATTCGCCTGCAACTCGAGGACTTCAGCCTGAAGAAGGATCATCTCAAGGAGATCATCGATGTTCGTCCGCTTCTTGGCAGACACGTTGACGAATATGTTCGTGCCGCCCCACTCTTCGGCGACGACATCGTGTTCGGTGAGTTCCTGTCTAACCCTGTCGGGGTTGGCGCCCTCTTTGTCGATCTTGTTCACGGCGACGATGATCGGGACTCCCGCAGCCTTCGCGTGGTGGATAGCCTCGACGGTCTGCGGCATGACGCCGTCGTCGGCGGCCACCACCAGGACGGCCACGTCGGTGACCTTCGCGCCCCGTGCGCGCATTGCCGTGAAGGCCTCGTGCCCGGGGGTGTCGATGAATGTGATCTGCTTGCCGTTCTTGTGAACAACCGATGCCCCGATGTGCTGGGTGATGCCTCCAGCCTCGGTCTCTGCAACGCCCGTCTCACGAATTGCGTCCAGGAGTGATGTCTTGCCATGGTCGACGTGACCCATGACCGTCACGACGGGAGGCTTGTGCCGAAGATCATCGGGGTTGTCCTCGAAGACGAAGCCCTGCTCCTCCTCGGGGGCGACGATAGTAACCTCGCGCTCGAGGTCATCGGCAATGACCTCAATGATCTCGCGCATCATAGGCTGGTTCACAGTGAGTGGCGTGCCCAGCAACATCAGTCGCTTGATGATCTCCGTGGGCGGCAGCCCGAGTGCTTCGGCGAGTTCGCCGACAGTGGCGCCCTCGGCTACCGTTGCTCCGTCACCAGTTGGAACAGGAGGCGCAGTAGGGGTTCCCGTGCTCTGCTCGGATGCTTCCTGCTCGGCGGCGCGCTTCTCTTTCTTCTTCTTGCGCTTGCCGGTGTCTGCCTGGGCCGCCTGAACTGCCCGTTTGGCCTCCTCGATGACCTTGTCGCGCGCCACTTGCTCGGCGTCATGCGCCATGCGGCGATAGCGGTCTTCCTCAGTCTTCTCGAGTCGCGCCGCCTCTTCGGCCTCTCGGCGTGCACGCTCCATTGCCTCCTGAGCCAGACGCTCTTCCTCGGCTTTGCGAGCTTCTTCTTCTTCTGTCTTGCGCCGAGCTTCTTCCTCGAGGCGTACCCGCTCGTCCTCTTCGGCCTTGGCGCGCGCCTCTTCATCGCGGCGGGCGCGTTCGTCTTCTTCGGTACGGCGTCGCTCTTCCTCGGCGGCCTTGCGCTTCGCATCCTCGGCTTCACGCTTGATGCGGTCGGCCTCCTCCTCGGCGAGACGGACGGCCTCAAGCTCAGCCCGCCGTTCGGCGATGATGGGGCCCAGATCCTTTCGGATCTTGTCCACATACGCCTCTACGAGGGTGGATGCGTGGTTCTTCGCCGGGATCTTGAGCAGCTGCAAGTGATCGAGCAGCTCCTTTGAGGACATGCCGAACTCTTTTGCGAGTTCATGGACTCTCATGGCGGGCATAAACGCGCGTCACCGTCCTTGCCTGGATGAATCGGAGGCTGTAAGCGCGTGAGCGAGCTCACGCGCCAATCTGTCTGTGTCGTCGTCCATGAGGCGCACGCGAAGAGCCGAGTCGAAACGGCGTTTTCTCGCGGCGGCCTCGAAGCACGCCTGGTCCGCGCAGACGTACGCGCCGCGACCCGGGGACTTGCCCGTTGGGTCTACGGTGACGTGGCCTTCTGCGGTTCGGACGACGCGCACAAGATCGCGTTTGTCGTCACTTCTACCGCAGCCGACGCATGTGCGCACGGGTGCTTTTCGGACACGCTTCACGAAGCGGCAGCCTCCTTCTCATGGACGCCGCAGTACACCGAACCGGGCCGGGCCTTGTTGCGGCAACGGAGCCCGGAACTCGTCATCGCGACGCACCGACCGTCGAACTCCTCGTCGGCGCCCTCTTCGTGGGCGATGATCGACGCAAGCCCAGAATCGGAGGCCTGAGAATGACTCTTGATGTCGATTCGCCAACCGGTGAGCTTGGCGGCGAGCCTGGCGTTCTGGCCCTCCTTGCCGATGGCGAGCGAAAGTTGATCATCAGGGACGATGACCGTCGCCGTGTGCGAACTTTCGTCCACCACGACATTCGAGACCTTTGCCGGCGACAGCGCGTTCGCGACATAGGAGGTTGGCTCCTCCGACCAGGGAACAACGTCGATTCGTTCGCCCCGGAGCTCGGAGACGATCATGCGTACGCGCGAACCCTTCGGGCCGACGCACGCGCCGACAGGATCGAGACCCGACTCGCGACTGGAGACGGCTACCTTTGAGCGCATTCCGGGTTCGCGGGCAACGGCCTTGATCTCCACGATGCCGTCGTAGATCTCTGGAACCTCAAGCTCGAAGAGACGCCGAATCAGACCAGGATGGGTACGCGACACGACGATTGCGGGCTCGTTGGCCGTCTTGCGTACTTCGATGATGTAGGCCTTGATGCGCTGGTTGTGATCATAGCGCTCGTTGTGCGGCTGTTCAGCAGGTGGCAACAGGGCCTCGACACCCTCACGCAGCTTGATGAGCGTATATCGGGAGTCAGACTGTTGAACCGTGCCGGTGACGGACTCTCCGACGCGATCTGAGTACTCCTCGAAGATGCGCTCACGTTCCGCCTCGCGAATCGTGGACATGATGACGGTCTTGGCTGCCTGCGCGGCGATACGCGAGACATCGCCCGGCGTGATGTCCTTCTCGTCGAAGACCGGCTCTTCCTCTGTCCCACCTGCAGGAATGAGCTCGTAGAGATAGATGCGACCGCTCTCGCGATCGATCACGACGCGGGTCTCGTTTTCGAGATCGAGGATACGCTGGTACGTGGAGGCCAGCTGGCCTTCCAGCCGGTCCAGCATCTCGTACTCGTCAATATTCTTCTCGCGTGCCAGTTGCCGCAGGGCTTCCATCAGCTCAGAGCTCATGGGGTCCCGCTCCTCTCTCTATCCGAAGTGCACATCGGGCTTGAGTCGTGCTTTGTGAACCGACTCGAGCGGGATATGCAATGTCTCTCCATCGACCTCAAGCACGAGGTCGTCGTCTTCCCTGCCGAGAAGCACGCCCTTGAAGTGCGAGCGTCCGTCTATCGGGGCAGTCTTGATTGAAACGTTCTCACCGACGAACCGATCGAAATGCGTCGGCTTCGTCAGAGGGCGTTCGATGCCGGGTGACGAAACCTCGAGTGTGTACGTATGCGACAAGTGCTTGTCACGGTCAAGCACTTCCGATATCCACGCGTTTGCCTCACAGACGGCGTCAAGGTCGATGCCGCCTTCACGGTCAATAAAGACGCGAACGACCGGCTGATGCTGGCCGCCCGCCGTCTCGACCGCGACAATCTCGAACCCGCGGCGCACGGCCTCTGGGGCGAGTAGAGACTCGACCCGCTCCGCCAGCGCTGTCACCTTCACGACGCAACCTTCTCCCAGACGAAAAGAAGCGGGGGTTACCCACTTCTTGCAGGGACGTGCTGTTCAAACACAGGAGCGATTCTACCATAGGTAGAGGGCCGGTCAAAGCGAATGCATCTGAGGGGTGCGCGGGGTCGCCAAGAAGATCTCGGCAGCGCACCGACGGCGCAGGATTCGGGAGACGGTGCGCCCACGCTACCTCTATGCGGTCGGCGTGTCCCGAGTTGGATTCAGGCGTTCTGGCGTGCCGCGAAACGCGAGCGCTCGGTGCAAATGGCCGCCAGGATCGTCTTGGCAGCGGACTCCAGGGACACCAGGTCGCGCTCACCACTGCGACGGTCCTTGAACTCAACGGCCCCTTCGGCGAGTCCCTTCTTCCCGACCACGACCTGGAAGGGGAAGCCAATGAGGTCGTTGTCCGCGAACTTGACGCCTGCACGTTCGTCGCGATCGTCGAGAATCACTTCGACTCCTACGTCGGCGAGCTCTTGCCAGATGCGCTCTGCGGTGTGGAAGACTTCGTCGTCGCCAACCGAAAGCGGGATGACCGTGACTTCAAGGGGGGCCACGCTAATGGGCCACACGATGCCACTGTCGTCATTGTGTTGTTCGATGACCGCCGCCAGAGAGCGTGTGACGCCGACGCCGTAGCAGCCCATGATGAACGGCTTCTCGGTCCCATCCTCGTCGGTGAAGCTCGCACCCATGGCTTCTGAATACTTCGTCCCTAGCTGAAAGACCTGGGAGACCTCGATACCGCGGGCACCCTGCAGGGCTCCGCCGCAACGCGGACAGGCGTCTCCAGGTTGGGCTGTGACCAGATCTGCCCAGGCCGAAACCACGAAGTCTCGTCCCGGCTGGGCGCCTAGCATGTGGTAGTCGTTCTCATTGGCGCCGATCCCCCAGCTCACTTCGCTCTCAAGCGAGCGGTCGGCGATGACAAGCGTGCCTTCCGGGGGGCTTACGGGACCGAGCGAGCCCTTCGGCAGGTTCATTGACTCGAAGTCCTCTTCGGCAAGCAGTTCGACCCCGGGAGCAGCCCAATCAGCCTTGATGGGGTTGAGATCACGGTCACCCGGAACGCAGAAGAACACGAGCGCGCCGTCGGGCGTCTTGCCGGCCATCGTCTTGACGGTGTCGTGCTCGGCGATGCCAAGGAAGCCGGCAAGCTCCGCGATCGTGCGAACGTTTGGAGTGTGGACCATCTCGAGATCCCGCGGCGCAGTGGCCGATTGGTGCCGCGACACGACCGTCTCAGCCGCCTCGACGTTTGCAGCCCAGCCGCAGTCGCAGTACACGAGTTCGGCCTCGCCGTTGTCGGCCAGCGCCATGAACTCGGTCGTGACCTTACCGCCGATCTGGCCCGACTCGGCCACGACCGGGCGCCACTCGAGACCGAGACGGTCGCAGATTCTGCCGTACGCACCTGCTTGATCGTCGTAGTGTTCCTGGAGCGACTCTTCGGTGCTGTGAAATGAGTACGCGTCCTTCATGATGAATTCGCGTCCACGGAGCAAGCCGAACCGCGGGCGCATCTCGTCGCGGAACTTGGTATGGATTTGGTAGAGCGACACCGGAAGCTCCCGATACGAGCGCAGTTCGTTGCGGACTAGTGCAGTGATGATCTCCTCGTGTGTCGGACCGAGGCAGAAGTCCCGCCCCTGTCGATCCTTGAGTCGGGCGAGTTCCGGTCCGTACAAGTCCCAGCGCCCAGATTCCAGCCACAGCTCTGCCGGTTGGACCACAGGCATCTGCATCTCCTGGCTACCGATGGCGTTCATCTCCTCACGCACGATCTGCTCGATCTTGCGAATCGAGCGCCACGCGAGCGGGAGAAACACGTATATACCTGCGGCAACCTTCCGGATCATCCCAGCGCGCAGAAGCAGCTTGTGGGAGGGTATCTCCGCTTCGGCGGGATCCTCCTTGAGTGTTGGAGCGTACAGCTGGGAGAAGCGGAGCGCGATCTTCATATCAGCCGATACCCTGATCCTGGGGGTGATGAGTCTCGACGAGCACATTGCTGCCCGTAGCGATGCTCAGAACGAAGCGAGCGACGAGATCGTGGAGGATGATCGTGTGGCGATTGCCCTGCGCCTGGAACGCTTCCTTCAGGAGCGGTTTGACGCTCGGATCGCCTGACACTTCGATGATGATGTCGATGCCGTCGGCTCGGGCTGCGAATACCGCGGCGTCTTCGGTGTAGAAAATGTCGTTGTCGCGGGCGAGCACTGCCCCCGGACTCTGCGGATCCTTGTCGGCGACCCCTACGACCTTCACGTAGGGAATCTCAATCAGGTTCTCTAGCAGCGGTGTTCCGGTGCGTCCCGCCCCAACCACGGCGACCCTGACTTCATCCACCATCGTTCGCACTCCCTCCACCTGAATGACCGGTTGACCGACCGAGGACAAGGATAGCAGTACGAGCGGCGCGTGGTCATGCGAAAGGGGGTCCCACGTGTAGGGGACTAGCTAGCGGATTCCATGCGGTCGATCTCGGCCATCAAGGCGTCAACGATCTCGCTCTCCGGTACCTTCCGAAGCGGCTCGCCCTTGGCGAAGATGAGCCCGACGCCCTTGCCGGCAGCAATGCCGATGTCGGCCTCGCGCGCCTCCCCCGGTCCGTTCACGATACAACCCATGACGGCAACCTTGAGGCACGTCCTGCGCTGGCGGAGAAGAGCCTCAATCTCGTTGGCAATGGGTATGAGGTCGATCTCACAGCGGCCGCACGTTGGACAAGAGACCAGCTCCGGGCCGTTCCTGCGAATGTCGAGTGCAGCCAGGATTTCCCACCCGACCAGAATCTCTTCGACGGGATCGGCCGTGAGGGAGACGCGAAGGGTGTCGCCGATGCCTTCGCTCAAGAGAACGCCAAGTCCTACGGAGGACTTGACGGTTCCAGAACGGAGGATGCCCGCTTCCGTGACACCGATGTGAAGCGGGTATGGGATCTCGTCTGCCAACCGGCGATAGGCGGCGATCGTGTCGTTGACGCTGGACGCCTTCGCGGACACGACAATGTCCTCGAAGCCGCGCTGCTCAAGATGACTGGTGAAAGCCACTGCGCTCGCGACGAGTTTCTCCGGCAAGGGCCAGTCAAGATCTCGATAGTCGTCTGCGAGTGAGCCGGCGTTCACACCGATGCGAATCGGGACTCCCCGCGCGCCTGCCGCATCGATAATCTCGTCAACGTGCGCAAAGTCGCCGATGTTTCCGGGGTTTATGCGTAGTTTGGCCGCGCCGAGTCCTACGGCTGCAATGGCGATCGTGTGGTCGAAGTGCACGTCGGCAACGACCGGAAGAGGAGATTCGGCACACACCCGACCAAACGACTCGAGCGCGTCACGACGGGGAATCGCGACTCTGACGATCTCGCAACCTGCCTCGGCGAGTCGGTGGATCTGCGCGAGCGTCGCTTCGACATCTGTCGTGGCAGTGCTCGTCATGGATTGGACAGCGATGGGTGCATCCCCGCCAATGATGACCCCACCCACGCTGACGGCTCGCGTATCGCGTCTTGGCTTCACGCGAAACCCCTTCTGAAGCCGTTAGGCATTCACGATGAATCGCATCACGTCACCATACATTATGTAGCCAATGAGAGAGAACAGGAGTATTGCCCCGGCGAGACTGAATCCAATCGAGACCTTGCGGCTCAGGGGGCGGCCACTGAGCTTCTCGACTATCTCGAGTGCGATCTTTCCGCCATCCAGGGGTGGTATCGGGAGGATGTTCATGACGCCGAGGGTCAAGGACAAGAAGGCGATGAACCACGCGTAGTTGAGCGGTCCGGCCGCGACTTCTTCGGCTGCCATGACGCTGATACCGATGACGCTCGTGGAGTTGTTGGCGACCTGGGCGAAAGTCGAGGGGTTGAAGAGTTTGGAGATGGCGTCGAAGACGATGCCGATCCACTTGAAGCTCTCCTTGAACGCATCCCAGACGCCGAGATCGACCTCGCGCACTCCGGATTGGACGCCGAGGTAGGCACCCCCGTCCTGGTCGCGCAAGGTGACGACCACGCGCTCGACCTGGTTGTTGTGCGTGTACTCGACTTCGACGGCGTCTCCCGGCTTGTGAGAGGCGATGCCCGACGACAGTCCGTACCAGTCACTGACGGGCTCTCCGTCGAATGTGATGATGGTGTCGCCCGCCAATATGCCCGCCGCCTGCGCCGCGCCGCCATCGAGGACGGCGTCGAGGGTTAGCGTCTGCTCGTAGTAGTTCCATCCCGAGAGAACGACGGTGAATACGAGCACTGCGGCCGCAAGGTTGATGAACACACCCATGCCAAGGACCACGATTCGCTTCCACGTAGCGGCACCGCGGTAGGTGACCGAACGTGCGCGTCCGAGGAGGCAGTCATCAGACTCGCCAGATTGCCGTTCGATGATCGACGCGTAGGACACGTCGTCGTCCTTTTCAGGCGCGATGGCGCCCCAGTCGGCTAGCGTGAAGAGCAAACTCGCAGCGCGCTGAGGCGTGACGCCAAGAGTCCGTGCAAGATACGTGGCGTCGGTCTTCTCCCGTGACACAGTTGCGCCAAGCGCTGCGGCTAGGAGTTCATCTTCGGGTCCTGGCTCCATGCCGGCGATGCGAACGTATCCGCCGAACGGGATGGCCGTGACGCCGAAAGCGGTGTTTTTCGTGTGGAGCCGAATAGCGGGACCCGGCAGCCCGATCATGAACTCGTGGACCTTGATGCCGAAGGCGCGGGCAGCGAAGAAGTGTCCGGCTTCATGGATGACGACGAGAATCGAGAAGGTCACGATTCCCCAGAAGACGATCTCGATGAGGCTGTTCGACGCCATCAGCCGTTGTGTCCTTTCGAGCGGTTTGCCACTGTGAGTATCGACACGCGGAGATGCAAAAGCAAAGGTCGGGCCACGAGCTGGCGGGCTAGCGGAGCGCCTCCTCGGCAAGTCGCCGTGCTTCATGGTCAACTGATTCGATTTGTCCGACTGAAGCGAGCGGCTCGGACGTGTGCCGTTCCATGACGGTCTCGACGACTCTCTCGATGTCCAAGAACCCGCAGCGTCCCTCTAGGAAGGCTGCAACGGCCACTTCGTTGGCGGCGTTCATGGCGGCGGGCATCGTGCCTCCGCTAGTCCCGGCTTCGAGTGCTAGACGCAAGCAACCGAAGGTCTCAACATCCGGCACTCCGAAGTCAAGCGACCCGAGGTGAGCGAAGTCAACGGGCTTCACAGGAGCTTCCCATCGCGCCGGGTGGCTGAACGCGTACTGGATGGGGATGCGCATGTCCGTCGCTCCGAGGTGCGCCTTCACAGAACCATCGCGGAACTCGACCATCGAATGCACGCAGGACTGAGGGTGCACGGCGATATCGATCCTGTCGTACTCCATGCCGAAGAGGTGATGAGCTTCTATCGCCTCGAGTCCCTTGTTCATGAGCGTCGCCGAGTCGATGGAGATCTTCGGTCCCATGGACCACGTGGGGTGAGCGAGTGCGTCCGCGGGCGTCACGCTTGCGAGGCGATCGCGAGTCCAGCCGCGAAACGGCCCACCTGAGGCGGTCAGCCAGATGCGCTCGACATCGCCGAGCGGCTCCCCGACCAGGCACTGGAAGATCGCCGAATGCTCGCTGTCTACCGGTATCAGCTTGTCGGGTGCGACAAGAGAGGTGACGAGTTCGCCCCCGACGACTAGGGACTCCTTGTTGGCGAGGGCGAGAATCTTGCCTGCCGAAAGCGCTGCGATGGTCGCACGGAGTCCCGCAGCCCCAACGAGTGCGTTCAAGACGAGATCGACGTCATCGCGGAGCGCAAGTGCCTCGACACTCTCGGGGCCAGCCTCGACGGTGGTGCCGGGAAGTCTCGATTTGACGATGCTTGCAGCATCTTGGTCGGCCATGGCGACGACAGTGGCGCCACACGCTCTTGCCTGGATAGCCAGCATGTCCGCCGATGAGTTGGCGGCCAGAGCAGTGACGGTTATGCGGTCCCTGAAGCGCGCCGCGACATCGAGCGCCTGTCGGCCGATGGAACCTGTAGATCCGAGAATCGCAACGCGAAGCTCACTCACACGGCGCCTCCGAACACGAGCATGTAGTACGCGACCACGGAGACCATGATGAGGCTGTCGAACCGGTCGAGGAAGCCTCCATGCCCTGGCAGGATGGTGCCGGAATCCTTGATGCCGGCCTCGCGCTTGAGTCGCGACTCGGCCAGGTCTCCGGTGACTCCGGCGATGGACACGGCGACACCGATGAGCGCGAACCACCCGAGGGTCAACTCGGTATCGATGAGGTAGTACGAAGCTACCCACACCAGGATCGTGCAGGCGGTACCGGCGACGAAACCCTCCCAAGACTTCTTCGGGGAGATGTTCGGCGCCATCTTGTGCCGTCCAATGGTAGATCCCACGAGGTATGCGAACACGTCGTTGACCCACACGCTGGCTATCGTAGCCAGCGCGATCAGTGACCCTGAATCCAGCGATCGAATCAGAATGAAGTGGGAGAGCATGAAGCCGACGTACATGGCGCCGAAGACGGTCACTGCTGTGTCAGACGAGTGAACCTGTCGGAAGACGACATGCCACACCAGAGACGCGACGATGAGTCCAGTCACCACCGCGAGGAGACCGAGCTGTCCGAAGTAGGCCGCAGAGATCGGCATGCCGGCCGTAGCCAGAATGCCGAAAACCTCGTTGGGGGTACGTTTCTCCCTGCGAGCGATCGCGTAGTACTCGGAGACCGCAATGGCCGCTACGAGCGAGATCACCAGCGCGAGACCGAGTTCCCTGCCCCACAGGATCGCCGAGATGAACACGACACCGACCCCCGCTGCAACGCCGAGGCGCGAAGCGAGGGACTTGAGACCTGCGGGCCGTTCTACTCTAGGCGGCATCATCGCCCCCCGAATCGGCGCTGCCGTGCCTGGAAGTCGAGAAGCCCTTCAAGGAACGTCGAGCGATCGAAGTCTGGCCACAACGTGTCTGTGACCCAGAGCTCAGCATATGCGACCTGCCAGAGCAGGAAGTTGGAGATGCGGATCTCGCCGCTGGTTCGAATGACGAGGTCGGGGTCGGGGACGCTAGCGTAGAGATGACTGGCGAACACGGCGTCTGATATGTCGGCCGGATCAAGGGTGCCCTCGCGCACCTCGTCGGCTATGGCGCGTACCGCGTCGATGATCTCGGCGCGCCCACCGTAGTTGAGTGCCACGACCAACGTGAGCGCTTCGTTGTCGCGGGTCTGTCTTTCACATCTGGCGAACGCCTCGGCTGTGGCTGGCGGCAGCGCCTCCGTGCGCCCGGCAACGACAACGCGGACGTTCATCTGCTGAAGGTTGTCCAGCTCGCGTTCGAGCACTTCAACGAATAGGTCCATTAGGCCGGAGACCTCTTCGGCCGGACGCGACCAGTTCTCGGACGAGAAGGAGTAGATGGTCAGATACTCGACCCCAAGTTCGATCGCGGCAAGAATCGTCTCGCGGACCGCCTTCGCACCGGCGCGGTGCCCAGCCAGACGTGGCAGACTGCGCTTGGCCGCCCAGCGACCATTGCCGTCCATAATGATTGCGACATGGCGGGGAACCGAAGGTATGTCGAGCTGGTCGATGTGTTGCTCGCCGGAATGCCCCTGAAAGAAGGCGGCTAGCGAGGTGCGGGAGGGGCTCACTCGGTCAGACCTCCATGATCTCCTGCTCTTTGAGCTTGAGCGCCTCATCGACGTTGGTGATATGGGCGTCGGTGACCTTCTGTATCTCGGCCTCAGCTCTGTGGAGGTCGTCTTGGCTAATCTCGCCGTCGCGTTCGGCCTTCTTGAGTCGGTCGTTTGAGTCACGTCTGATGTTGCGTACCCCAACGCGGGCCTCTTCGGCGTACTGCTTGCAGACCTTCACCAGCTCCTTGCGGCGCTCCTCTGTCAGCGGAGGGAAGGGCACCCGGATAACACTGCCGTCATTCGAGGGGTTGAGCCCGAGGTCTGATGAGCGAATGGCCTTCTCGATTGCCCCCATGGCCGTCTTGTCGTAAGCCTCAACCACCAGGAGCTGGGGCTCGGGGACTTTGATGTTGGCCAACTGCAGGAGAGGAGTCTGCGTACCGTAGTACTCGACGGTGATCTTCTCGAGGATCTGCCCCGAGGCACGGCCAGTACGCACTCCTGAGAACTCGTGCTGCAGCGCCGCCACCGTCTTGTCCATATGTTGACTGGTGTCCTTGATGATGTCGTTCGTCATCTCGCCTCTCCCCTCACGATCGTACCGACGCGCTCGCCCTCGAGCGCACGCGCGATGTTCCCTTCGGTGTCCATGTTGAAGACGATGATAGGCAACGCGTTGTCCATGCACAGAGATATCGCCGTGTTGTCCATGACTTTGAGCCCACGATTGAGGACCTCAAGGTACGTGAGCTCGTCAAACTTCGTGGCAGACGGGTTGGTGATGGGGTCGGCGTCGTATACCCCGTCGACCTTCGTAGCCTTCATGAGGCAGTCGGCGCCGATTTCGAGTGCACGAAGTGCCGCGGTGGTGTCGGTCGTGAAGTATGGGTTCCCGGTGCCCGCCGCGAAGATGACGACGCGTCCCTTTTCCATATGCCGTATGGCGCGACGGCGTATGTACGGTTCGGCCACCGCCTGCATCTCGATGGCGCTCATTACTCGTGTGAAGACGCCGTGTCTCTCAAGAGAGTCTTGGAGCGCCAGAGCATTCATCACGGTTGCGAGCATGCCCATGTAGTCAGCCTGTGCGCGATCCATCCCTGAGGATGCCGCCGCAAGACCGCGGAATATGTTTCCGCCGCCCACCACTATGGCGATCTGAGCTCCCGATGCGGCAATCGGTTTCAACTGAGTCGCAAGGGAGTCGAGGATCGCAGGATCGATGCCGTAGCCTGTGCCACCCATGAGGGCTTCACCGGAAAGCTTCAGCAGGACTCGACGGAACTCGAACTCTCCCAAGGTCTCCCCTTTCGTCGGCCGACATACGCCGGTGTCATTCCGAAACAGGATACAGCACGGAGGCCGGTGCGCGTGGTGCACCGGCCTCCGGGTGTAGTGCGTTCGTTACGTGGTCTACGTGCGGTCGGCTGTCTCGCCAAGCACCATGCGTGTGAACCGAACCACCTCGACGCTCGTGCCCAGGTCCTTTGCGGTCTGCTCGACATGCTGCTTCACGGAGATGTCTGTGTTCTTGACGAACATCTGCTCAAGGAGGGCGAACTCCTTGTAGAACTTCTCGAGTCGACCAAGCGCAATCTTCTCCTGAATCTGCTCGGGCTTCCCGCTCTCGGCAGCCTGGGCCTTGAAGATGGAGAGCTCATGGTCCACGACTGACTGATCGATACTGTCTCGGCCGACTCCCATGGGCGACGCAGCTGCGATCTGCATGGCGACGTCCTTGGCAAGCAATGCGAAGGAGTCTGAACCAGCTGCTTCCGCGGAGCCCGCTGCAAGCTCGACCATGACACCGATGTTTCCGACACCGTGGATGTACACGGTGACTCTTCCGTTCTGGGCGGCGAGCTCGTAGCGGACGAAGCGTGCAACGCCCATGTTCTCGCCGATTCTGCCAACCGTCTCACCGAGCACCTGCTCGAACGTCTGGTCGCGGTCCGCGAACTGCTGCGCCATAAGACCAGATACGTCGGCGGGCGCGCCAGTCGCGATATGGGCGGCGATGTCCGAAACGAAGCTCTTGAAGTCGGCGTTACGGGCGACGAAGTCGGTCTCGCAGTTGACCTCGACGAGCACTCCTACGCGACCATCATCGGACACATGTCCGCCTATGACACCTTCATTGGTGGCGCGTCCCGCCTTTTTGGCGAGCGCAGCCAGACCCCTCGTGCGAAGGATATCGGTGGCTGAATCCATGTCACCTTCGGCCTCTGACAGGGCCTTCTTGCAGTCCATCATGCCTGCGCCAGTGCACTCGCGCAGTTCTTTGACCATCTTGGCTGAAATCTCCATGGGTAATACGCCTCCCGTGGCTTGATTACTGGGTGTCTTGATAGGTTCTGGAGCGGATCTAGTTGGCGGCCGGTTCCTCCGACGGAGCTTCGGCTACAGCCTCAGGCGCGGCCTCGGCAACGACTTCGGGCGCGGCCTCGGTATCGGGAGGCGCGACCTCCTGGACGGTCTCAGTCGAAGCATCCGGAACATCCGCGACCGCGTCCTGAGGAGCGGATTCGGTCGGGAGGGCCGCGACAACCTTCGGAGGAGTGGTCTCGGTGGGCGTCACGAGTACGGGCAGCTCAGCGGCCGCGCGACCCTGAATAACGGCATCGGCGATGACGTGGGCCATGAGCGACACCGAACGAATCGCGTCGTCGTTACCGGGAATGACGTAGTCCACCTCGTCCGGGTCGGCGTTCGTGTCGACCAGACCGATGATCGGGATCTTGAGACGGCGAGCCTCTGCGATGGCAATTGCCTCGCGCTTTGTGTCCACGATGAACACTGCCGCGGGCACATCGCGCATTTCGCGGACACCGGAGAGACTGCTCATGAGCTTCGTGTGCTGTTTGTGGAGCTGGAGCTGCTCCTTCTTCGGCAGGGCCGACATAGTGCCGTTCTCGTCCATCGCTTCGATCTCGTTGATGCGGTCGAGACGAGTGCGGATGGTGACGAAGTTCGTCAGCATGCCACCGAGCCAGCGGTGGTTGACGTACGGCATACCACAGCGAGCCGCCTCGTTCTGGATAGGCTCCTGAGCCTGCTTCTTCGTGCCGACGAACAGTACCTGACCGCCTCTGGCGGCTGCGTCGCGGACGAAGTTGTGCGCGGCCTCGATCTCGCGCAGAGTGCGCTGCAGATCGATGATGTAGATCCCGTTGCGTTCCGTGAAGATATACGGACGCATCTTGGGGTTCCACCTACGAGTCTGATGACCGAAGTGGACACCTGCTTCAAGCAGGCTCTTCATAGAGACTACGGACATGGTGGTACCTCCTGGTTGTTCCTCCGCCTGCTTCATCCCTCTCGGCGACCCTGGCATCATTTGCCGAAGGGCACCCGCCGAGAAGTCACCAGGCGTGTGAGATTACGAGCCGAGGTAGGATAGCACACCGACCTGAGGCGAGGAAGTGAGTTGCTTCGTCCCGGGCGGAGTCCCGGGATCAGTATTCCTTGCCGCACATCGGACAGATGACGTGCGTGTCATACCATCCTGGGCGCTTCGGGTTTGGGAGCATTTCGAGGTTGAGCTCCACCTCGCATGCGGGACACCAGAAGCGTTTTGCGAGACCGACATCCTGGATGAATCGGTCAGCATCGGCCTCACGATCCTTCACGACCAGGCGATATGCGGAGGACTCGTGCTGGAGTCCGCTCATGTGCTCCAAGGTCAGCCGGATCTTCTCGGCGACATCCGCAGGCTTCGCCTCGTTCTTGATGAGGTAGTCGACGGCACCCATCTCCAGCCCTCGCTGGACATCAGACTCCTGACCGAGGTTGCTGAGAATGAGCACCGGGATGTCGCGCGTTCTTGGATCGGCCTTGATCGCTTCGAGGGCTTCGAGCCCGCTCATTCTCGGCATTATGAGGTCGAGGAGGATCAGGTCGACGGTGTTGCCTCGAAGATGCCCGAGGGCCGCGAGTCCGTCACCGGCCGTAAGCACCTGGTACCCATCCTGCTTGAGTTTGTCGGCGTAGATTGTCTGAAGAAGCTCGGTGTCCTCGACGACGAGGATAGTGGGTGACATAGGTGCTCCTCCCGGTGGCCTATGTTTAGCTGGCGAAGCCCTGAGCTGCGTGGAGTCTGGCCCTGAGTCGAAGCACCGCCTTGGTGTGCAGCTGACTCACGCGAGACTCCGTCACCCCGAGCACCTGCCCAATCTCTTTGAGCGTTAGGCCCTCGTAGTAGTACAGAGCGATAACTATACGCTCCCGCTCTGGCAAACGCTCGATGGCCCCTGCGAGAATGTCCTTCACTTCGGCAGACTCGAATACGGCTACGGGGTCTTCGGCAGTCTCGTCCGCGATGCTTCCCATCACATTGGGGCGATCATCCCGATCTCCGCCGACCCAGAGCTCTTCGAATGAGACCACGGATGTGTACGACAGTTTCGTGAAGATGGCCTGGAGGTCCTTCTTGGTGATGCCGAGTTCTTTGGCTACTTCAGCGTCATTCGGGACGCGTTTGTTCCGTGTTTCCAGAGCAACGTAGGCCTGCTCGACCTGGCGCGCGCGTGCTCGGACCGAGCGCGGCACCCAGTCCATCGCGCGAAGTTCGTCGATGATCGCGCCCTTGATTCGCGCGATCGCGTAGGTCTCGAACTTGATACCGCGCTCGAGGTCGAACTTCTCGATGGCATCGATAAGGCCGAAGATGCCGTAGCTGATGAGATCGGCCGTGTCGACGGTCTGTGGGAGGCCCGTAGACAATCGACCGGCGACGTACTTGACCAGCGGCGAGTAGTTCACGATGAGTTGTTCCCGCGCCGTCTGATCTCCGTCTTGTTTGAACGAAGCCCAGAGGTCGGATAGATCCGGCCGAGGGTCTTGCTTCATGGATGCGCCCCTAATCCGGCTGTCGCGACTCAACCTCGTGGATGCGATCCTTTGTGCACCTCGCTCAGCCGCTTGCTGCCGACGTGAGTATAAATCTGGGTAGTAGACAGCGCAACGTGGCCGAGGAGTTCCTGCACTGTTCGAAGGTCGGCCCCGCCCTCCAGAAGATGTGTGGCGTAGGTGTGCCTCAGCACATGCGGGGAGATCGAGAGGCTCTCACCGGCAGACTCGAGATGCCGTCGCATCAGCCGACGGACCGCGTCCGGGGAGAGGCGATTGCCACGCGTTGAGAGGAAGAAAGCGTCTGTCGGCAGTCGGGTCATCTCAGGCCTCGCGTCACGAAAGTATGCACGGAGGCGATCGATGGCCAGCCGATGGATTGGGAGGATGCGTTCCTTCGAGCCCTTTCCGAACACGCGAACGTAGCCCCCGGTGAAGTCGAGACTCCCCGTGTCAAGGGCGGAGAGCTCGCTGACGCGCATCCCGGTGGCATAGAGGAGTTCAAGTACGGCTCGGTCCCGCAAGCCCACGGCGGTCGATGGGTCTGGTGCCGCAAGGAGTGCGTCGAGGACGTCTTGTGGAGCGACCTTCGGGAGACGGCGCGGCATCTTCGGAGCCGATAGAACTGAAGCGGGGTTCGAGGCCACGATGTTGTTCTCGAGGAGGTATGCGAAGAATGCCCGAAGCGACGACAGGCGACGCGCGATGGTCCGTCGGGAGTATCGGGCCCGATCGAGCTCGCCGAGGTAGCCACGGAGCTGACGATGTGTGGGTACCAAGGGAGAGATGCCGAGTCTCTCAGTCCACTCAACGTAGGATGCAAGATCGATCGAGTATGCGCGGATGGTGTTGGGTGAGTAGCCGCGCTGCACCGCGAGATCTTCGAGGAACCGGCCCACGAGCTGTCCGGCGTCAGTAGGCATCGGTCACTTCCTTCGCGTACAAGAAGGGGTGAGCCGATATGTACTCGACGAGATCGCCGTGAGCTCGGAGAGCGTATGCCGCGTACCGCTCGCGTTTTCCCCGCACACGCTCGGCCAACGGGGGCACCAGGCCCCAATTGACGTGCATCGGTTGATACGGAGTCGTCTCAGGGTTGGTTGCATATGCGATCAGGGCGCCGAGAGCGGTCGTAGGGGGCAAAATGACAGCCTCACTGCCCTGGATGTTCGCAGCCGTGTTGATGCCGGCCAGCAGACCGGATGCGATGGCCTCGACGTACCCTTCGGTGCCGGTGATCTGACCGGCGAATCGGATGCGAGGGTCGGAGCGAAGAGCGAGCGTCGGGTCGAGAAGTCGGGGTGCATCCAAGTACGTGTTTCGGTGCATCACGCCGAACCTGAGGAAGTCGGCGTTGTGGAGGCCGGGAAGCATTCCGAAGACCCTCCGCTGCTCGCTGAACGTGAGGTTCGTCTGGAAGCCGACTATGTTGTATGCGGTCCGAGACGCATTCTCTGCCCTGAGCTGGACGACCGCCCACGGGCGTGCGCCGGTTTCTGGGTCCGACAGACCGACAGGCTTGAGCGGTCCGAACCGCATGGCATCGGGGCTGCTCCTGGCAATCTCCTCGATGGGTTGGCAGGCGTGGAAGAGGTCAGCGGTTTCGAACTCCTTCAGCTGCGTGCGTTCGGCTCCGACGAGACAGTCTCGGAAGGAGTAATACTCGTCGCGAGAGAGGGGTATGTTCAGATAGTCCGCGCCCTCCCCTTTCCCATATCGGGATGCACGGAAGAGCGCTTCGTGGTCGACGGTGGCGTCGTCGACTATCGGTGCGGCGGCGTCAAAGAACGCGAGTCGATCGTGTCCGACGAGGTCGGACAAGGCGCCCTCGAGAGATGCGCTCGTCAGGGGGCCGGAGGCGACGATCGTCCGGCAAGACCCAGGAATGCTCGTTCTCTCCTGCCGGACTACGGTGACAAGCGGGTGTTCATCGAGAATGTGAGTGACGCGAGCGGCGAACTCATTGCGGTCAACCGCCAGGGCGGTACCGGCGGGAACTGAGACCCTTCTGGCTACGTCCAGGAGCATTGACCCGAGCACAGTAAGCTCTCGCTTGAGCTCTCCGGCCGCCTGCGATACGTCGAGGGTCTTCAGCGAGTTGGAGCACACCAACTCAGCAAGCATGCCCGTGTGGTGTGCCGGTCCCATCATCGAGGGACGCATCTCGACGAGCGTGACGGGGATATCTCGTTCCGCCAGCTGCCATGCCGCCTCAGTACCCGCAAGCCCTCCGCCGATCACGACGCAGCGTTCGTGGGGTATCGGTGTGGGCACGGTGGGTGTCATGATGCGATTCTACCGCGAGACGCCTCCTAGCAGGGGCCGTATCGCCCGTCGGGGTACTTCCGAATCACACCCTCCAACTCGAGTTCGGAGATGCGCCTTACGGTTTCGACGATGTCGAGTTCGCAGGCATAGGCCGCGTCATCCGGGCGCATCGGGTCGGCAAGAAGCGCTTCGGTCAGACGGTCCTTGGTCTGCCGAAGGAGGCCCGGGTCATCTGAGCGAGAATCAAGAAGAAGGGACGCCGCTAGTTCGGAACAGTCGGTGACGGGCGTGGCGCCCTGACGTATGAGGCGGTTCGACCCCCTGCATTCGGGCGCGAAGATCGAGCCGGGGACAGCGTATACATCGCGGCCTGCGTCGGCCGCGAACTCCGCAGTCGAGAAGGTGCCGCTGGGTAGGGACGCCTCAACGACGAGGAGTACCCGGGACAGAGCCGCTATCAGCCGGTTTCGCCTCGGAAAGAGCCAGGGTTTCGGTTGAGTGCCCCACGGGACTTCAGAGAGAACGACACCGACAGTCCTGATGCGGTCGAGGAGTGTGCTCGCACCACGAGGATAGTCGACGTCTGCCCCGCAGCCGAGAACGGCGATAGTCTCGCCTTCGACATCGAGCGCAGCACGGTGGGCCTCCTGATCACATCCGATCGCGGCTCCCGAAACGATAGTGACTCCCCTGCTCGCAGCCCAACCGCCGAAGAGTCTCGCGCATCGGCGGCCGTAGGGGGTCGCCTTCCTGGCGCCAACCACTCCTAGACCCTCGACAAGCTTGTCCGGGCAGCCGAACCCATAGAGCACCCGAGGGGGCTCGGGGACCTCCTCGAAGAACGATGGATATCCGACACAGCCTCGCTGCAGCTCGAATCGCGTTGCTTTCATGCAGCAGCCCCCGTATCCCAGGAGCGGAAGCCGAGCGCCTCGAGGATGTGAGAGGGACGAACACCATCCGAGCGCTCAAGGTCGGCGATTGTCCGGGCAACACCGATCATTCGCGTCACGGCTCGTCCCGAGAGATGGTGTGCGCGAGCACACGTCGAGAGGATCTCCAGCGAGTCAATCGAGAGGACGGAGTCGCTGACGAGTTCTCGGACGTACACCTTCCCGCGGTGGACGGGATGGCCGGAGGACGTGGGCGTGCGTCGCGATGCGCGCGCACGGGCTTCGAGCACTCTCTGGGAGACAACCGCCGACGACTCCTGATCTCCTGCTCGAAGGAGCTTCGCAGGATCAACTCGACCGACATCGACACTGATGTCCATCCGGTCTAGGAGTGGGCCTCCGACACGCGATCGGTACCTGGAGATGGTTGTAGGAGTGCATTCGCATGTTCGATCGCTGTCGCCGAAGTACCCACACGGGCAAGGGTTGGCGGCTGCGACGAGCATGAATCTTGACGGATACGTCACACGGCCGTCAGCACGGACGAGGGCCACACGGCCGTCTTCGAGGGGTTGGCGGAGACTCTGAAGGACTGCAGGCGAGAACTCGGGCAGTTCGTCGAGGAACAGCACGCCGTTGTGGGACAGGCATGCTTCTCCCGGGCGAGGAGGAGAGCCGCCGCCAAGAAGACCCGCGACTGTCGCACTGTGATGCGGAGCTCTGAATGGGCGAACCCCGGCCAGAGCGGGCCCATCATCAAGCGCAGCCACCGAGTGAATCAGGGCAGTGGTGATGCGCTCGGAGTCCGCCAGCGGCGGCAGTATTCCGCACAGCGCCTGGGCAAGCATGCTCTTGCCGGTTCCGGGAGAGCCGGTGAACAGCACGTTGTGACCACCAGTGGCCGCGATCTCAAGGGCTCGTTTCGCGGTCTGTTGACCGATCACGTCGGCGAAATCAGGGGGTCTATCTACTCCGAAAGACTGTCGTGTGGTATCGATTCGGTGTGATGCGGGTGTCTTGAGCTCCCTCAGCGATCGGACTGGACTAGTGGTCAAACCTCCCAGTGCGCCCTGGTATGCCATGATTTCCGGGGGTCCCACAAGCCGCATGGAGCGATCGAGTGCTGCGCGCGCATGAGCGAGAAGTCCAGGCACGGGGCGCACTGCTCCGTCAAGCGATAGCTCGCCGACGAGTACAGCATCGTCTACTGCAGATCGAGCCAGCTGCCCTGTAGCTACCAGGATTGCTGCCGCTATGGGCAGGTCGAAGCCTGTCCCGTGTTTGCGAAGTGGCGCGGGTGCAAGGTTGACCACGAGTCTCGCGCTGGGGAACTCGAAACCAGAGTGTCGCATTGCCGACCTTACTCGATCCCTGGCCTCGAGAACCGCTGTGTCTCCGAGACCGACTATGGTGAAGGCAGGCAGTCCGCTCGACACATCCACCTGGACTTCCACGGGCACGGCATCGATTCCGACCAGCGTCGCGGCCTTGACCGTCGACTGTCGCGAACGGACGCTCATTGAACCGAGAAGGCATCACGGTGATGGCGAAGCAGCGCCCTGTCTTCGGCGATTGGGCGAACAGAGATGACGTCGAAGCGGATCACCGGTGACTCAAGCCCCGCGTGCGACACGTAGGCTTCAGCGAGACGCAGAAGGCGTTTCTGCTTCGTCGGTGTGACCGCCTCCTCGGGTGTTCCGTGCGACTGGGTGCGTCTCGTCTTGACCTCGACGAGTACGACCGTCTCGCCGTCGAGAGCCACGATGTCGATTTCGCCGGACTTCGTCCGCCAGTTCCGGTCCACGACGCACATCCCCGTGCGTTCCAGGTATGCTGCGGCCGCCTCTTCCCCGCGTCTTGCGACCTCTTTGCGCTCCATCAGGTTCCCCTCCCCGTTGGTGTATCTCGTTCGAGCATGCACGTCGGAGGTGAACCAAACCTAACCCTATTCCAACCGGCGGAGCGGTAGGGCTGGGACTCGCTAGAAGAGTCGCATCGTATCGCCGCACGGGGCGAAGCTGCGACGATGAAGGCGTGTGAGACCGTGCTCGGTGATGGCAGCGACGTGGTCGGATGTTCCGTAGCCCTTGTTGCTGCCAAGTCCGTACTGCGGGAACTCTGCGTCGTACTCGACCATGAGCGTGTCGCGGGTGACCTTGGCGAGAATCGATGCGGCCGCCACGGCGGCACACAGCCCATCTCCGCCCACGACCGCGGTTTCGGGCCGCCCAATGCCCACAGAAAGACCGTCGACGATTACGTGGTCGGGGGCGGGTGAGAGGGCGTCGACCGCCAGCCTCATGGCGCGTCGTACCGCATGGCCGATTCCGATTGAGTCGATTTCCTGCGGAGATACGTGTGCGACACGCCAACACACAGTGACGGACCGAATCTTGCCGAAGAGGACGGTCCGTTGCTCGGGCGTGAGTCGCTTGGAGTCGTCCAACCCCTCGATGACCGCGTCGTCTGACAGAATCGCGGCTGCAGCCGTCACCGGGCCTGCCAGGGCTCCTCTCCCTACTTCGTCCACGCCAGCAACGAGTGTGTAACCCTGGGCTCGTAGCGAACGTTCGAGATCAAGAAGACGGAGCACCCGCTCTCGCTCGGCGAGGTTGCTGTCCAGTCGCCGTCGGGCAACGGCGGCTGCGGAACGGACGCCGCTGCGGGGGTCGCGGTCCATTGCCGCGATGAGAGCTGGCAGCTCTGAGGGTTCGCACTCCGACAGGAGGCTGCGGCATTCGGCGACGGACATGCCAGACAAACGTGCCCTCTCCTCCGGCGATGCGGATGAAGAGGGCACGAGGAGTCCTGTCTGCTCGGTCGGCGCGGCCTAGTACTGCGCCTCTTTGAGGCGGGCGGCCTTTCCGACCTTGTCCCGGAGGAAGTAGAGCTTGGAACGGCGAACCTTGCCACGGCCGACGATCTCGAGATCGACGATCTTCGGCGAGTGTACCGGGAACGTGCGCTCGACACCGACGCCGAATGAGACCTTGCGGACCGTGAAGGTCTCGCGGTTGCTCGCGCCGTGGCGTCGGATGATGACGCCCTGGAAGATCTGGACGCGCTCACGGCTACCCTCGACGACACGGTAGTGAACCTTCACGTTGTCGCCGACCTGGAAGGCCGGGAGGTCGTCGCGTATCTGCTGCAGTTCAAGTGCGCGGATGGTATCCATGACGAATCCCCTCTAGCGGGTTGGTTGTCTCTCCTGGGGCCGCGTGCGGCACAGCGCGTTAGTATAGCCGACGTACGGCTACCAAGCAACGGCAGTCGACGACCCCCGGGTCGTAGCTATATGCCACCCATGCGTGACAGCGGCCAGTAGATGGCGAAAGCGCGACCCTTCACTGCAGAGACGGGTTGAGAACCGAGGAAGCGACTATCTCCGCTGTTCGGACGGTTGTCACCCATCACCCACAGCTCACCGTCCGGCACCACGAGCGGGTACACGATCGACTCGTCGCCGGGATCGGTCACGACGCCGTGAAGATATGGTTCGTCGAGCGGCTCCCCGTCGACGTACACGCGACCGTCATGGATATCGACAGTCTGCCCTGCGAGAGCGATGACGCGTTTGATCAACTGCGGATGGCGCCCTGTAGGATCGTCAAACACGACGATGTCTCCCTGACGGGGTTCGTGGAAGCGATAGCTCATCTTCTCCGCGAGAACGCGATCACCGGTCATGATGGTCGTCTCCATAGAGCCGGTGGGAATCACAAAGGGCTGAATGATGAACGTCTTGATGCCCTGAGCAAGAGCGAATGCGAGCGCGACCATGAGGACGGTTTCGAGCAGCCAGCGAAACATGCTCTGCTTCTCCTGGGTATCCGGTGCAGGTGACCCGGAGATCTGGTTCTCTGGAGCGTTGGTCGGCTGGTCGTATGGTCCCTCAGTCGTCACGTTGTGCATCCTCTCGCAGTGCGTCTTCGGCGATTACTCTTTCGTCCTCGGTTAGCGAGGATTCTGCCAGCATGTCGGGCCGGTGGCGGGCGGTGTTGCGGATAGCCTGCTCCCGCCGCCAGGCTGCAATCCGTGCATGGTCGCCGCTCCGAAGGATATCGGGAACCGGTCGTCCTTGAAAGTCAGCGGGTCTCGTGTACTGCGGGTACTCCAGGAGACCCATTGTGAAGGATTCCTCGGCAGCGGACGCGTCGTGGCCGAGAACTCCGGGCAGCAGGCGTGCCATCGCATCGACAACGAGCATGGCCGGCAGCTCCCCTCCCGAAAGCACGTAGTCGCCCACGGAGAGCCTGAGATCGGCAAGTTCGTATGTACGCTCGTCGAAGCCCTCGTAGCGACCGCACACCAACACTATGCGCTCCCGTTGTGCGAGATCTTCGGCGATTGACTGGGTGAAAGTCTGTCCGACAGGCGTGAGGAATATCGTGTAGTCGTCCTGTGGCGAAAGTGCGGCAACGTCGTGCACCGCGCGGAAGACAGGCTCGGGCTTCATGACCATCCCGGGACCGCCACCATACGGGCTGTCGTCCGTTGTGCGGTGAGGGTCGTCCGTCCAGTCGCGGAGATCATGAACGTGGAATTCCAGAGCTTCACGTTGACGCGCTATCCCAACAATCGAGGTGGACATGGGAGCGTCAAACATCTCCGGGAAGATGGTGATGACGTCTACGCGCATTAGTCTTCGCCGCCATCGATCAGTCCCGGCAGGAGTCTCACTAGCGCCTCACCAGATTCGAAGTCGATGTCGAGGACCACGTCCTCGATCACCGGTATGAGGACTTCGCCGAGAGGGCCTCCGTGGACTATCCATACGTCGTTGGCTCCGGTGACGATGACCTCGGTCACCTCGCCGAGATGACCGCGCTGCTCGTCTCGGACAACTAGTCCGATGGGATCGGGCTCTTCCTCAAGGTACTTTGCGGGTACGGCACTGCGTTCGACGAGTACTGCACGGCCTGCGAGAGAGGACGCGTGTTCACGCGAACCGATCCCTTCGAGGGCAATCAGAGGGCCCTTCGGGCCGCGTCGGACAGACTCCACCCGGAAGCTGACCGCCTGCTCGGCAGGAGGGACGAACCACACCGATGTTCCGGCCAACCAGGAGAGATCATCCTGGAGAATCGGATCGAGTGAAATCTCTCCCGCACGGCCGTGAACCTTCACGGCACGGGCAACGGTCACGAAGGGCGTCTCGCCCACAGGCCTAGCCGAGGACGTCGACGTCGATGTGCTCTCCGTTGACGCTCCCGGCCGCACGCAACAAGGTGCGAATCGCCTTGATGATGCGGCCCTGACGGCCGATCACTTTGCCGACGTCGTCAGCGGCCACCGAGATCTCGAAGGCAAGCGTACCGTCGCCTTCTCGCTGGGTGATGTTGACTCCTTCGGGCTCATCGACGAGCGACGTCACGAGATACTGGAGAAGCTTCTGTGTGTTTGCGGTTCGGGGCATGAGTCCGCCTACTCTTCTGTGACGGCCTCTTCGGCGGGCGCCTCTTCGGCTTCGACTTCGGGCTCAGCGGCCTCTTCGGCCACAGGGGCCTCTTCGGCCTCGGCTTCAGCTTCGGGTGCGGCGGCCTCTTCGGCCACGGGAGCTTCCTCGGCTTCAGCTTCGGGTGCGGCGGCCTCTTCGGCGGGAGCTGGCTTCTCGACGGGCTTCTCGGCGGCCTTCTTGTCGGCCTCAGCCTTCGCGGCGGCCTTCTTGGAGACCTTGACCTTGCCCGTGGGCTTGGGGCCGTCGGGAGACTTCGCGATGACGAGCAAGCGCGCAACGGTATCGCTCATCTGGGCGCCTTTGGCCACCCATGCCTCGACCTTCTCAATGTCCATCTCGATGAAGCTTGGATCGGTGCGGGGATTGTAGCGTCCCAGTACCTCAATGAAGCGGCCATCGCGCGGTGCGCGTGAGTCTGCCGCAACGATACGGTAGAACGGCGCCTTCTTGGCGCCAGCGCGTGTGAGTCGGATCTTTACTGCCAACGATTCACCTCCGTGAAAAGCGGCCCCGAAGGGGCCACGTGAACGCAAAACGATTGCTCATGATACGCCATACCCCCTGGTGGGTCAAAGCGTTCGCGCGGGACAGTCGCTGTGCTAGAACTGACCGAGTCCGGGTGGCAGCTTCATGCCCCGCAGACCCTTCCCCCCGCTCTTCTGAAACTGCTTCATGAGCTTCCTCGCTTCGGCAAACTGCTTCAGAAGCTGGTTGACCTCAGGTACGGTCACGCCCGAGCCGCGCGCGATGCGTTCACGGCGTGAACCATTGATGATCTGCGGCTTTCGGCGCTCCTTCGCCGTCATCGAGTGGATGATTGCCGCGACGCGGTCCATCTGCCTCTCGTCGATCTCCGGTACGCCGCCCTTGAGCTTACCCATGCCTGGAAGCATGCCGAGGAGAGCAGACATGCCGCCCATCTTCTTGATCTGGCGAAGCTGAACGAGGAAGTCGTCCAGCGAGAAGTCAGAGGTGCGGAGCCTCGCCTCCAACGCCTCCGCATCCTCGGTCTCGATGTTCTCCTGTGCCTTCTCGATAAGTCCGACGACGTCGCCCATGCCGAGTATCCGTTTGGCCATGCGGTCCGGATGAAACGCTTCGAGCGAGTCGAGCTTCTCGCCGAGACTGGCAAACAAGATGGGCTTCCCGGTGACGCTGCGCACCGAGAGGGCTGCGCCCCCACGGGCATCGCCGTCGAGCTTGGTCATCACGACTCCGTCGAAGTCGACCTGACTTGCGAAGGCATTAGCTGTCGTGACGGCGTCCTGGCCGGTCATGGCGTCCACGACCATCAGGATCTGATCGGGTGCGACCGCGTTCTTGATGCGTACGACCTCGTCCATCATCTCCTCGTCGATGTGGAGACGACCGGCTGTGTCCACGATGACGAGATCACGCATGTTGGCCACGGCTTCTTTGACACCGGCCTGGGCGATGGCGACGGCGTCGGTTCCCTGACCACGGTAGACCGGAATGTCGAGTTCTTTGCCGAGAGCCTCGAGCTGGTCGATGGCCGCGGGTCGGTACACGTCACACGCCACCATGAGGGGTCGCTTGCCCTGCTTTCTCATGAGGTTCGCGAGTTTTGCGGTGGCCGTAGTCTTGCCTGAGCCTTGCAGGCCCACGACAAGGACGATGTTTGGGATCCTGCCGGTGAGCGTGAGCCTCGCGTTCGTCTCGCCGAGCAGACCCGTGAGTTCGTCCAGGACGATTCCGATCACAGTCTGTCCCGGGGTCAGGCTGCGCATGACATCCTGACCGATGGCACGCTCCCTCACGGACGCGACGAACTCCTTGACGACCTTGAAGTTGACGTCCGCCTCGAGCAGGGCGAGACGTATCTCGCGCATCGCCGCGTCAACGTCGGCCTCGGACAATCGTCCCTTGCCGGTGAGGTTCGCGAAGACGTCCTGCAGTCGTTGGCTCAGATTCTCGAACACGTTTCTAGGATCCTTTCGACGCTCGGTGTCCAGGGTGCTCTCAGACCCTAGTCGGACATCCCCGCACGGTCAACGCGACCGAAGTGTGAGAGTGGCCAGTAGATGAGGATCGCTTCGCCGAGGACTCGGCCTTCGGGCACGGCCCCGTAGATCCTACTATCCAAGGAAACAGGCCTGTTGTCGCCCGCAACGTAGTAGGAGTCCTGAGGCACCGTGTACGGCCCGTGAGAGAGGTCAGCATCGTCATGTAGAAGTGCGTAGCCACCCGTCTCGGGGAAGCCGTTCAGGAGAGCACGGCCGGCCCGCATTTCGATGATGTCACCCGGAAGGCCGATCACGCGTTTGACTACCTCGACGTCGTTTCCTCCGCGGAACACGATCACGTCGCTGTGCACGGGTTGCTTGTACGACGTGCGGACGAGGACCCGATCTTCTGGCGAAAGCCCGGGCAGCATGGACTCACCTTCAACTTGCGCGGTCGTATAGAGCGTGGAGAACAGAATGGCGATGAGAACGAGGAAGAAGAGCAGTGGGAAGACAAGAATCAGCGCAATCCGATCGGTGCGAGATCCGGGGCGAATGAACTGCCAGGCCATATCAGGCCTCGCCAATCAGCGCCGCAGCGAAGTCTGGGGCGCTGAACGGCTTGAGATCGGCGAGCCCCTCGCCGACCCCGATCCGCAGGATAGGGATGTCTAGCTCGCGGGCGATTGCCACCGCGATGCCGCCCTTTGCCGTGCCATCGAGTTTCGTCAGGGCAATGCCGTCCACGCCAAGGGCTGAATTGAACTCGCGAGCCTGCTGAAGACCGTTCTGTCCCGTGGTGGCGTCCATCACAAGTAGCACTCTGACTGGTGCTGTGCTCTCGCGTTCTGCAACCCTCTGGACCTTCTGGAGCTCTCTCATGAGGTCAGTCGAGGTGTGCAACCTGCCGGCGGTGTCAATGAGCGCGATGTCGGAACCGTCGGCCGTTGCCTGGTGGAGCGTGTCGAATACCACTGCAGCCGGGTCCGCTCCCCGATCACGACGAACGACTGGGACGCCCGCGCGTTCAGCCCAGATGTCCAGCTGCTCGGCAGCGGCTGCGCGAAAGGTGTCCGCGGATCCGAGAAGGACTCTTCGGCCGGAATCGACGGACTCCTTTGCGAGTTTGCCGACGGTCGTGGTCTTCCCTGTCCCGTTTACGCCGACGACGAGGATGGTGACGGGGGTCTCGGACAGGAAGTCTGCGTATTCCGAAGGGAATTCGGCCGCTATCTCTTCGGCAAGGAGGGCAATCACCGAGTGCGCGTCGGGTAGGGCTCGACGGGCAGCAAGGTCGCGGAGTCGCGCAACTATCTCGGTGACCGCAGTGATGCCCATGTCCGATCCGACGAGGGCGTCCTCGAGTTCCTCCCAGAACGTCTCGTCCACGTCCGGACCGCGTCGGAGAAGGACGTTCAGTTGGCCTTCGAGGCGTTCGCGACTGCGGGTGAGCCCTTCAGAGAGGCGCTTAAACCAGGGCGTGCTCATCGTCGGACTCCGCCTTCACTTTGCGTTCGAGCTTCTGACTGACAATCTTGCTCACGCCGTCGGACTGCATCGATACGCCGTAGAGCACGTCAGCCATCTCCATGGTCCGCCGCTGGTGCGTCACGATGATGAACTGCGTGTGGGTGCGCATGCTGTCGACAAAGGCGATGAACCGGCGCAGGTTCGTGTCGTCGAGCGCCGCCTCGACTTCGTCGAGGATGTAGAACGGGCACGGTCGCGTGCGGTACACGGCGAACAGTAGCGCCAGAGCGGTGAGGGACTTCTCGCCGCCCGATAGGAGCGACATCTTCTGGAGCTTCTTGCCGAGCGGTTGTGCGATGACCTCGACGCCGGTGTTCTCTGGATCTTCCGGGTCGGTGAGCGCGAGCGAAGCGTGTCCGCCCGGAAACAGGACTGAGAAGACGTTCTGGAAGTGGGTGTCGACCTCTTCGAAGGTTTCGAAGAAGCGTTCTCTGATCTTGCGGTCAATCGCGGCGATGATCTTGGAGAGCGCCTTCCGGCTCTCCGCTAGATCCTCGACCTGCGTCGTCAAGAAGTCACGTCGTTGTCTGAGGCTCTCGTACTCCTGCATCGCGATCGGGTTCACCGGTCCGAGATTCTCGATTCTCTTGCGGAGTCTGTGAGCGCGATCCTCGGCTGCGTGGCGATCCTCCAACTCGGGGACGTCGAGCGCACGCTCGATCGGAACAGCAAGTTCCTCGACGATGTGGGCGGTTGCCTGCGAGACACGCACCTCGAGCTGGCCCTTGAGGACACGCAGGTCTGTCATGCCCCCAGCGTGGGTCTCGACATCGGTCTGGGCTGCGCGGACGGCATCTTGGGCGTCGTGGATGGTGGTACGGAGGGACTCAGAGTCAGCCTGTTCGAAGCGTGCTCGGTCCCGGAGTTTGTGGGCCCAGTGTTCTGCGCGTTCGAGGAGCGCCGAGTACAGGTCGTGCACCGGCTGGACCCGATCGCGCAGCAGCTCAAGGGCGCGTTCGGTTTCACGGGCGGATACGACGGTCCGCCCGAGCTCCTCGAGTTCGGAAGTGATCGTGTTGACTTGGCGCTTGAGATGAACCTCGCGCTCCGAGACGGTAGCGATGTCCACCTGGCATTGAGACAGCCTTTCGTTGATGGCCGCCTCTTCCCGAAAGCGCGTGTCGCGTCGCTCGCGGGCGACCGCCGCTTCCTCTTCAAGTCGCTCTAGGTCCGTCTCGGCCGCTTCGATCGTCTTGACACACTCGTCGCGTCCGGGAGCCTCGCGCGATGCGCGCTCCTCGATCTCCTGGACTCGCCTGTCTACGCGCTCGGATTCTCTGTCGAAGGACGTGAGGTTCTGCTCGAGTCGGCCGAGTTCCTCGCGCAGTGACTCGTACTCGCCGGTGAAGCCGGCAAGCGCCTGTCCAAGGTCGAGTGCCTCCTGTTGCGCAGCGTTCAGGGCCTCTTCGGCAGCGGAGACGATGGACTCGGACTCGCCGACCTGCGCGTCGAGGGCGTCCACGTCATCCTTGAGCTGATTGATACGACGACGTCTCGCCAGGACGCTTGCGGCGTCAGAAGATCCTCGCCCCAGCGTGATCTTGCCGTTGGGCCATACGATCGAGCCGTCCGGTGCAGCGTATCGGGGGCCAGGTACAGTGCGGGAGGCGAGCAGCGCATCGGCGAGAGTGTCGACGAGCCGCACGTCCCCGAGTAGTGCCTCGATGCCTGGCCGAAGATCTGCCTCGCAGGAGACGGAGTCGACGAGGGCCGATCCGGGGGCATTGGAGGGTGCGGTGAAGGATTCCTGCTGTGCGACCGGGATGAGCGAGACGTCGCCCTCGGCTTGCTGCGAGATCGCCTCGGCTAGCGCGACAGCGGACGCCTGATCGGAAACGAGCAGCGCGAAGACGTCGGAGCCAAGAATCTTCTCTACCAGGGGTTCGAGAGCGGGGACGACGGAGATGTGCTCAGCCAAGGGACCGATGAGCCCGGGGATCTCTCCCCCCTTGGCAAGCGCCCACGCCACGCCCGGGGATGCAGTGGCGACCGCACGGTCAACCTCTTCAAGACCACGTATCTCAGCGCGCGCGGCGCCGAGTCCGTCTCGCCGTTCAGTGAGGTCGTGGCGTCGGGTCTCCAGCACGCGGACTCGCTTGTCGACCTCCGCTTCTGCGAGGGCACGCTCCTTCTTGGCGTGGTTCTGGGCGGATGTGAGCTGATCGAGTCGCGTCCGGCGAGCGGCAAGCGTGTCCGCAAGGGCCGTGCGCGACTCCGCTAGCTCAACTTGGCGCTCGCGCAGAAGCTCGGACTCGAGTTGCGAGGCCGCGAGAGTCTGATCGAGGGTCGTCAGTTGGGCGCGGCCATCCTCGAGTTCCTTGCGAGCGCGACGGATGGAGGCGTTGACGGAACCGAGGCTCTCGTCGGCGGCCATTCGCTCCTTCTTGGAGGTCTCGGTCTCCCTGCGCAGCTCGGAGAGACTCGCGTAGTGGGCTTTGAGCTGAGCATCAGTAGTGGTTCGTTCCTCACGCAGCTTCGTGAGTTCCTCATCGCGCATGGAAGCGCGGGTCTCGCTCTGGTGGAGCTTCTGACGGAGTTCGGAGAGGCGCTCCACGAGGTTCTTGCCCTTTTCCTCGAGGAGCAGCAGCCCGGAGTTGATTCTCTCCAGGACGGACTGAAGTCGCCGTCGCTGCTCCGAGAGATCGCCCACGAAGAGACCCTTCTCCTCGAGGAGAGACTGGAACTTCGCGAGGTCACGTTCCTTCTCGGCAAGCCTGTAACGCAGCAGCTCATGCTCTGCGTCCTTCTCGCGCTCTGCCTTGGTGAGGTCATCCCATTCGGTACGGAGCATGCGGAGATCGTCGACTCCGAGGGAGATCTCGATATCACGCAGGTCGGAAAGGATTCCCGAGTGCTCCTGGGCGCGGTCGGCCTGTTTCTGCAGAGGGCGCAGCTGGCGGTCGATCTCGCGGGCGACGTCCCGCGCACGTTCGAGATGCGCGTCCATCCCCGTGAGCTTGCGCAGAGCTCGCTCGCGGCGCTTCTTGTGCTTGAGGACGCCAGCGGCCTCCTCGATGAGTGTACGACGGTCTTCGGGACGTGAGTTCAGAATCTCGTCGAGTTGTCCCTGGCTGATGATGGAGTGCGTGCCGCGCCCGAGACCCGAGTCGTGGAGGAGTTCGTGTATGTCCATGAGGCGGCAAGGGCTCTGGTTGACCAGATACTCGCTCTCCCCGCTTCGGAACATCCGGCGCGTGACCGTGACCTCAGTGAACTCGAGGGGCAGCGCACCGTCGGAGTTGTCGAGAACGAGATCTACTTCTGCCACACCGACAGGCTGGCGTGCCGAAGACCCGGCAAAGATGACATCCTCCATGGCTTGTCCGCGGAGTGCTTTCGCGGACTGTTCGCCGAGCACCCAGAGGACTCCGTCGGAGATGTTTGACTTGCCTGAACCGTTGGGGCCGACAACGACTGTGACACCGGGCTCCAGGGACAGAGCGGTACGGTCCGCGAAGGACTTGAAGCCCTTGAGTATGAGCGACTTGAGGTGCACGTTTTCAGCGGACTCCCCGACAGCGACGACACACCAGAATGCGCGTAGCGCGACCTCAGGATTCTAGCACAGGCCCGCGGACGCGATAGCGGCCCGCTAGGGCTTCTCACCCGCGATGTCAGGGGCTCCGAGCGCGTCTTCGGCAGCTGCCATCTCCGCTGCTCTCTTCGACGTCCCCGTACCTGTTCCAAGAACACGCTCGCCGAGAAGGACTTCGGCGCGAAACATGCGTTCATGCGGGGGGCCTACCTCGGCAACAATGCGGTACACCGGGACCTCACCTCGGGACTGGAGCAACTCCTGGAGACGGGACTTCGGGTGCTCAAGATCATCGAGGAATGCCGGGTCGATTAGATTGCCGAGCACGCGCAGCACGAACTCTCTTGCGGCATCAAGCCCAGCGTCCGTGTAGATGGCTCCCACGACTGCCTCGAAGGCATTCTCGAGTGCCGAGGATCGTCCACGACCGCCGTCGGAACGTTCGCTGTCGCCGAGTCGGATCACGGGTCCCAGGCCGAGGTTCTGCGCAGCTTCGGCAAGAACGGGACCGGAGACTACGCCGATCTTGAGCTTGGTCATGCCGCCTTCGGCAAGAAGGGGGAACCGCCGGTGGATCTCCTCGACGATGATGAGCCCAAGTGCCGCATCCCCGAGAAACTCCAGGCGCTCGTAGTGCGGGTCAGTCGGCTCGTTTGTTGAGTACGACGGGTGCGTGAGTGCTTCGGCGAGAAGTCCGCGATCGGCGAAACGGTACCCGACGACCCGTTCGGCTTCGTCAAGCCAGTCGGCATCATGTGCGGACGGTGTCACCGAGCCGAGCCGAAGATGAGGGTGGCGTTGTGCCCACCGAACCCGAACGAGTTCGACATCACGACATCTGCCGAAGAGGCGCGGGCCACCAGCGGCACATAGTCGAGGTCACACTCGGGGTCGGGATCGGTGAGGTTGATCGTCGGCGGCAGCAGTCCGTTCTCCATGGCCATGATCGAGATCGCCGCCTCCATCGCGCCGGCGCCACCGAGAAGATGGCCGGTCATCGACTTCGTCGAAGAGACGGGCGGTGTGTCTGCGCCGAAGACCGCCTTGATGGCGCGCGTTTCTCCCAGGTCGCCCAGTTGGGTGGAGGTTCCGTGAGCGTTCACGTAGTCGACATCGGCGGGCGATAGTCCGGCCTGACCCAGCGCCATGGACATCGAGCGAATGGCACCATTGCCATCGGGCGCGGGTGAGGTGATGTGGTAGGCGTCGGCGGTCGCTCCGTAGCCGAGAACCTCGGCGCGGATGTGTGCTCCTCGCGCGACTGCGTGATCCCATGACTCGAGGACGAGGATGGCGCCGCCTTCACCGATGACGAATCCGTCACGACCTGTGTCGAAGGGACGCGAAGCTGCAGTGGGGTCGTCGTTGCGGGTGGACAAGGCCCGGGCGGCACAGAATCCGGCGACTCCAAGGGGCGTGACGCCGGCGTCAAAACCACCTGCGATGATGACGTCAGCCATTCCGCGCCGGATCGTCTCGGCGGCCTCCCCTATCGCGTGGTTACCGGTGGAGCATGCGGAAACAGGCGCGTAGTTGACGCCCTTCGCGCCGTACTTGATGGAAATCTGGCCCGCCGCGAGGTCCACGATCATCATCGGGACGAGGAACGGCGATATCCGGGAGGGTCCGCGCTCCAGAAGGATCGCCGTCTGTTCCTCCATGATGTGGAGCCCGCCGATACCCGATCCGACGATGACGCCAACCCGCTCCGCGTTGTCGTCGGTGATCTCGAGTCCGCAGTCCTCCATCGCCTCGGCAGCCGCCACCATGGCCAGCTGCTGAAAGCGAGCCATGCGGCGGGCTTCCTTGCTGTCGATGGCCACCGAAGGATCGAAGTCGTGGATGTATCCGGCGATTCGGCTCGTGTACTCGCTCGCGTCGAAATGCGTGATCGGAGTGATGCCGCTTCTGCCGTTCGCGATCGACTGCCACATCGTGTCGGCACCGATACCGACTGGCGTGACGGCGCCGATTCCGGTGATAGCGATCCTCATCATGTTGTGACTCCCTCGCGAGCACATCGCCATTCATTGACAAGTCGGTCCATGAGGTCTGCGACGGTGGGAATGTCGTGGACGCGGGTTACCGACGTACCCGCGAATACGAGTCCTGACTCGACATCACCTGTCTGAGCCCGAACGAGTTTGTCGATGATGCAATAGTCCTTGCCGCACTCCTTCAGACACGAGACACATCGATCGATCTCGGGATAGTCGCCGACGAGCAAGCGCTCGGTGAGCGGACTGCGAAGAGCCCTGCCTGGAAGGCCGACGGGACTCTTGATGAGCACGACGTCATCCTCGTTCGCCTCAACGTACATCTGCTTGAATTCGTCCGACGCGGAAGACTCGACGGTCGCGGCGAAGCGTGACCCCATCTGGACGCCCGCCGCCCCCGCGTCAAGCACCCGCGCGATGTCACCACCTGAGCAGATCCCTCCAGCACCGATAACCGGTATCGAGACCGATTCGATGATGCCGGGAAGGATGTCCATCAGGGGTTGATCGGTTCCCAGATGACCTCCAGCCTCGACGCCCTCAACGATCACCGCAGCCGCTCCGAAGCGCTCCGACAGCTTCGCGACCCGTGCGGAGCCGACGATCGGAACCATCGGGACATCCGCTTCCTTGCACCACTGAAAGACGTCTCGCGAGAAGCCGGCGCCCGCTATGACGAGGTCGATGCCCTCGCGCAGCGCAGCCTGGACCAGCTCGCGGAACTTCCGAACCGCCACCATGACGTTCACGCCGACGATACCGTCGGTCGCAGCTCGGGCGGCTCGCACTTCTTCCGCAAGCTCGTCGACTTCCATACCCGAGCCGGCTATGACTCCGATGCCTCCCGCTTCGGCGACAGAGACGGCCAGCGGAAAGCGTGAGATGCGAACGGCCATGCCGCCCTGGATGATGGGCAGACGTGCCGTGACGTTCCCGATTGTGAGTTTCGGCATATCCACTACAGGAGCAACCTTCTATCGTGGCGTGCGTAATGGAAGCCGGACGAACAATCGTCGTCCGCCCGGCTTCCGGCGCTTGCTCTACTGGGCGTTCTCGGTGATGAACTTGACTGCGTCACCGACGGTCTTGATGTTCTCTGCTTCCTCGTCCGGGATCGAAACGCCGAACTGATCCTCGAGCGCCATAACGAGCTCGACGATATCGAGCGAATCCGCTCCGAGATCGTCGATGAACGCCGACTCCTCATGTACATCGACCTCGTCGACGTTGAGTTGTTCGACGATAACTTCCTTCACCTTCTCAAAGGTCTCATCGTTCTCCATATCGTGGACACCTCCTTCCCGTCAGTGGTCTACAAGCTAGGAATATTAGACGAAGGTCATGCCGCCATCCACAGCGAGCACTTGACCGGTAATGTACTGCGCGCTCGGTGACACCAGGAACGCCACTGCTGCAGCGACGTCCTCTGGCTGCCCGAAAGCCTTGAGTGCGATCTCCTGCAAGGCAGCCTCTCTGACAGCCTCCGGAAGGACGTCCGTCATATCCGTCTCGATGAATCCCGGCGCGACAACGTTCGCACGGACACCGCGAGGAGCCAGTTCCTTCGCCACCGACTTGGTCAGGGCGATCACACCCGCCTTGGCGGCAGCGTAGTTCGCCTGTCCGCGGTTGCCTACGAGAGCTATGACCGAAGAGACGTTCACGATCGAGCCGCGACGCTGCTTCATCATGTGCTTTGCAGCGGATCTAGTTATGCCGAAGACACCGCCAAGATTCGTCGCGATGACGGAGTCCCACTCTTCGTCGCTCATGCGCACCACAAGGTTGTCACGCGTGATACCCGCGTTGTTGACGAGGATATCCAGACCGCCGAGATCGTTGATGCACGTCTGGACCAGTCGCTGACAGTCGTCACGGTTGGCTACGTCGGCCTGAACTGCGATGGCACGACCGCCCGCGTCAGTGATCTGTCGGACGACGTCCTCTGCAGCCGCAGTGCTTCCCGCGTAGTTGACGGCGACGGCGGCTCCATCTTCGGCTAGCCGAAGAGCGACTGCAGCACCGATGCCCCGCGAAGCGCCCGTGACGAGCGCGATCTGTCCGTCCAGGGGGCGCGTCATGATACCTCCTCGGCGATACGTTCGAGCTCAGTCTCCTCCACCGACAGGGCAGCGACACCATCGTATCCCTTGGAGAGGCCGCGAAGGACGGATCCCGGACCGGCCTCAACGACAGCGATCGGTCCCTCGGCCGCGATCGCACGCATGGTTTCAGTCCATCTGACCGGAGCCGTAATCTGACCAGTGAGTCGCGCACGTATCTCTTCGGAATCCGTTGTGAGGGTCGGATTGGTGTTCTGAATGACCGGAATAGCGGGCGAGCGAAACTCTGCTTGCGCCAGTATCCGTTCGAAAGCGAGGGCAGCCGGCTCCATGAGAGGCGAATGGAAGGGACCCGACACCTTGAGTGGGACGATACGGCGAGCTCCCGCGGCTACGAGCTCCTCGGTCGCGCGCGCGACAGCGTCGTCGGTACCGGAGATAACCACCTGCCCGGGCGAGTTGTCGTTCGCCAACCAGACGCCTTCGATGGTGTCGACCGTCTTCGCGACACTGCTTGCTTCGAGACCGAGAACCGCAGCCATCGTGCCGGACGTGGCTGCCGCAGTGGCGGCCATCAACTTCGAGCGCTCGACCACGAGTTCCAGCCCCGCTTCGACCGAGAAGGCACCGGCGGTTGCGAGGGCAGCATACTCGCCGAGGCTGTGTCCCGCTACCATGGATGGCACAATGCCGGTTTCCATGAGCGTGACGCCCCAGGCCCAGTCCGTGAGGTACAGGAGAGGCTGGGCGACTCGGGTATCTGCAAGATCCTCGGGTCCCCCCTGGGCCACGATCGCCCGAAGCTCGAGGCCGGACAGGGCTTCTGCAGCATCGAGAAGCCGCTCAAAGGCATCGTTCTCAGGTACGGCAAGGAGCATCTCCGCATGCTGAGATCCCTGTCCCGGGAAGACGAACGCTATGTTCACGTCGGTAGCCACCGAATCCTAACGCGAAGGCCCGCCGAGATGACGCATGGTCTCTTCGGCTTCGGCCATCATTGAGGTGAGTATGTCCGCAGCGGGCTCGATCTCGCAGACCATGGCGGCTGCCTGACCTGCCATCAGGGAACCCATGTCGAGATCACCCTCACGCATCGCGAGAGCGAGCTTGCCGCTGCCTAGCTCCTCGAGCTCCTCGACCTTGTTGTCGCGGTCGAGGTCCTCGAGCATCCTGGAGAGCCGGTTCTTCAACACGCGAACGGGATGCCCCGTCGAGTAGCCGGTAACGATGGTGTCGCGGTCGCGGGCCTTGAGGATACGGTCCTTCACATCCGGGTGGATGGTGCATTCTTGTGCACACATGAAGCGCGTCCCGACCTGGACTCCTTCGGCGCCAAGAGCGAACGCTGCAGCCATTCCCCGTCCGTCGGCAATCCCTCCCGCGGCCACTACGGGGACTTCCACGGCATCGACGAGCTGCGGGATGAGGACCATCGTTGTGAGTTCGCCGATATGCCCACCTGCCTCCATGCCCTCGCCGATGATGGCGTCAGCACCTATCGACTCGAGTCGCTTGGCGAGCGCCACCGAAGGAGCGATCGGGAGCACCCGGATATGGGACTCACGAAACGCGGCCATGTACTTGCCGGGGTTGCCTGCGCCCGTGGTGACTGCATGGACGCCTTCGCTCAGCACAACGTCAACGAGTTCGTCGATGTGCGGAGTGAGGAGCATGAGATTCACGCCGAAAGGTCGGTCCGTGAGCTCCTTGGCGCGCCGGATCTCAACGCGGAGTATCTCCGTGGGCATGTGGCCCGCGCCGATGATCCCGAGCCCGCCACCGTTGCTGACGGCAGCGGCCAACTCGGCTGTCGCCGTCCACGCCATGCCACCCTGGATAATCGGGTGTTGAATGTCGAGCAGTTCGGTAAGCCGGGTCGGAATGGCCATGCTAAGCCTCCTTGCCCGGGGTGGTCTTCGTCCACTCGACGACCGCCGCACCCCATGTGAGACCTGCACCGAAGCCAACCAATGCGAGCAGGTCTCCTGCTGCGAGTCGCCCGCTAGTATACAGGTCGTCCAAGGCGAGCGGTATCGAAGCTGCAGACGTATTCGCGGTGTTGGCCACGTTCGAGAAGACACGCTCGTGTGAGACGCCAAGACGTTCGGCAATCGTGTCGAGAATGCGCTGGTTGGCCTGGTGTGGGATCAGCCAGGCCAGGTCACCGACATCGACCCCGGATTGAGCGAGGGCGGCGTTGGTGGTCTCGGGGATAACACGGACCGCGAACTTGAAGACCTCGTTGCCATTCATTCGGATGTAGTGCTCTCGGTTTGCCACTGTTTCAGCCGAAGCGGGCATTGCCGAACCGCCTGCCGGGACGTAGAGCATGCTGCCCCGCTTCCCGTCGGCCCCGAGTGCTATGCCTCGCACCCCGCCCGACTCGGCAGCACGGAGGACCACCGCACCCGCTCCGTCTCCGAAGAGGATGCACGTCGTCCTGTCGGTGAAATCGACGAATCGGGTGAGTGTGTCGGCGCCGATGAGAAGGACTGTGTCCGCTCGCCCGGATTCGATGGCACTCGTTGCCGTCTGAAGAGCGTAGATGAACCCCGTGCAAGCGGCGTTCACGTCGAACGCCGGACATGAGAGTCCGAGCCCGGCTTGGGTCAGGCAGCCCGTCGACGGAAAGACCATGTCCGGAGTCGACGTGGCCATGATCAGAAGGTCGACATCCTCTGGTGCGACTCCGGCAACCGCCAGTGCTGCTTGCCCTGCGCGTATCGCCAGGTCCGAGGTAGCCTGACCCTCGTCAGCGATCGGACGCTCCCGGATACCGGTCCGCGTCACGATCCATTCGTCGGAGGTGTCGACCATTCTTTCGAGGTCAGCGTTGGTGATACGCCCCTCAGGCAGGTACGATCCTACGCCGATTATCTCGGCTGTGCGCGTCATGAATTAGCGGCTTCTCCTCGTATCAGCGGCCATGGTGTCCGGTAAGTGTACACATGGTGTGGACCGGAGTGAAGTGCGCTATCTGTCCAGGGTCACCGCATCGGCGATTGCCGTGCGAAGCCCTCCGCGCGACGCCCGCGCGGCACCCTTGATTGCGGCGTATACGGCGGCCCTGTTCGAGCTGCCGTGGCCGATGATGCAGATGCCGTCTACCCCGAGAAGCGGCGCGCCACCATACGTGTCGGGGTCGAGACGCAGTTTGAGGCGTGTGAGGGCAGGGCGCGCAGCGAGTGCCGTGAGGCGGCTGAACGCAGTCTCGGTGAGCGCGGCCTTCACCTGCCCGAGCAAGGAACTCGATACGCCCTCGAGCAGTTTGAGCGCGACATTTCCGGTGAAGCCGTCCGTCACGATGACGTCGGCCGCGCCAAACGGCACGTCTCGTCCTTCTATGTTGCCAACGAACCCGGGGACGTGTGCGCTCATCAGCGCGTGGGCTTCCTGGGCGAGGAGAGAGCCCTTCGTGCGCTCCTCCCCTATGTTGAGCAGGCCGACCCGCGGTGACTTGAGCCCGAGTACGACTTTCGCGTACGCCGAGCCCATGTGGGCAAACTGAAGTAGGTTCTCAGGCTTGCAGTCGGCGTTGGCACCGATGTCGAGGAGTACGACGGGCTCAGCACCCGTGGGGATGACCGCACCGATGGCCGGACGCTGGATGCCCTTGATTCGTCCCATGACGAGAGTCGCGGCGGCCATAATGGCACCGGTCGACCCTGCCGAGAAGAACGCGTCGGCTCGACCTTCCTTCACGAGCCGACAGCCCACGACGATCGACGAGTCCTTCTTGCTTCTCACGGCAGCCGCGGGATGCTCATCCATCGCGATTATCTCGGTCGTCGGGTGCGCAACGATACGGTCCTTGCCAGCGGCAAAGGGGGTGACTATCTCGTCCGGCCCCGTGAGAATCACCGTGAGTGCCTCATCGTCGGCAACCGCTGCGGCGACTCCCCTGAGCACTTCCTCAGGACCGTGGTCTCCGCCAACGGCGTCGACGCAGACTGCAACCTCGCTGCGCTGGGCCAATGGGGCTCGCTTTCCTAGTCGGCGAGAAGCGTCTCGAACATCGAGTCGATATCGACCGCCTCACGAAACATCTGGCGTATTCTATCAGCCTTGCGGGGATCGTGGACGCGCACACGACCGAGGAGCGCCTCCATCTTCTCGACGGCCGAGAGCGTGTCCATCCCGACTAGGACCATCGGGACACCGAGTTCGTCTGCGCGCGCGAGCACGAGCGAACTCGGCGGCAAGTTGCCCGTGAGGATGATGCAGCGTGTGTCCGTCTCGAGCGCGGCCAGCTGGACATCCGAACGGTCGCCACCGGTGATAACGGCCTTCCGTGCCCGTCGCCTGAAGTAGCGAAGGGCCTTGTCCTGACCCATCGCTCCGACCATGAAGCTCTCTACGGGCTCGTCTACGGCGTCTTCGGCAGAGAGAACGGTGCCTCCCAGCGCTTCAACGATCTCCTCAACGGTCACGGACGACAGAAGCGGATCGTGCGGGATCGTGCCGAACACCCTCACGTCATGCCTCCCGAGGAACTTCGACACGCCTCCCGAGTAGAACTCAACGGATGCCTCATCGACAGCGTTGAAGAGCACGCCGAAGAGGCGCTGACCGAGGCAGTCGCTGGCATATAGGATCTTGTCGGGCAGTTTCACGCCAGCGGGCTTGTCGACGAGCAGCACCCGGGCGTCGAGCGCCGTGGCAAGCGCGCAGAGGTCGAGACCGAATGAGCGACCGCCGGACAGCGAACCCGGGCCCTCGACGATCACCACGTCGGCGTCGACGGAGACCTTGCCATGCGCCTCGAGCACACGCTGCAGAAAGCCGTTGGCGTCGTCAGACAGCGTATCCTCGATGAGTCCACGTGTCTCAACGACCGGGCACAGCGCACCGAGGGGGGCGGGCACTGAGGCGACCGCAGAGACGTACGCCGCATCCTGATCGGTCAGCACATCGTCGATCATGACAGGCATGGTCCCGAGCGGTTTGATGTACGCCGTGCGCTTCCCGAGACGCTTCAGCTCGCTCAGGAGAGTCAGACAGACTCCGCTCTTGCCCGAGTATGGTTCCGTCGAACCGACTATCAGGCTGATCATTTCGAACCTCCGATTCCAATGCGTACGTCCGCGGCCATCACGCCGGCCGCGACCTCTCCCACGATCAAGGGGTTGATATCCAGTTCGGTTATCTCGGGGAATTCCAGAGCGAGTTGAGCGACGGCCACAAGAACGTCCGCAACCGCGTCGATGTCGGATGCCTGCTCGCCGCGTGTTCCCCGTAGTAACGCATACGCTCGGGTCTCAGCAATCATCTCACGTGCCTCGGCGTGGCTCAGCGGGGCAAGCCGAAACGAGACATCCTTGAAGACTTCGACGTAGGTGCCGCCCATTCCGAACATCACGAGCGGTCCGAATTGCGGATCGCGATCGACTCCGATAATCACTTCCCGTCCCGGATCGACCATCTCCTGAACATGTACGCCGACGATGGACGCGTCCGGTGCATACGCCGTGACACGACCGAGGATGTCGTCGTAGGCCCTGCGCAGCGCATCGTCGCTGTCGATGCCGGTGCGTATGCCTCCTACGTCGGACTTGTGCAGGATGTCGGGACTGGCGATCTTCATGACTATCGGATACCCGACGTCGGCGGCAAATGAGCGCGCAGCCGCTAGA
>JAENZW010000138.1 GCA_016841065.1 Actinomycetota bacterium | reverse complement strand
CAGGTTCGCCCGCTCGAGGAAGTAATCGTATAGGTCCGCGAGCACCCGGTAGAGCGCGCGCTCGACGTCTTCGGCTGTCTTGGCCACCTCCAGGTAGGTCGCATACGCCGTCTCGGAGAGGATCCGCCGCTGATCGCCGAAGCTCGACGCATCGAGCAAGCGCTCGAACGTCGCACGGGGCAGCAGGCGCGACTCCAGCACGCGCACGCGACCCACGGCGAAGCCGTAGCGCTTGGGATCGGCTATCGGGCGCAGCATCCTCATCAGTCTTCGGCGTCTCCATCAAGCAGCACGGTCGTGACCAGAGCTTCGAGGTCCTCGCGGCGGGCAGCCACGATGCTTTCGGCCGAGATCCGAACGCGCGTGCGACCGCTCTCGAGCATCACCCCGCGCTCGAAGTCGGCGGCGAAATCCTCGATCTCGACATCAGCATCGACGTCGGCGAGCGCTGCGGGCAGATGCGCGCGCAGCCTGTCGGCGTCGCGGGCACCGAGGAACAGCCGCTCTCCGCCTCGTGTTGAAGACTTGACCTCGCGAGCGACCAGAGCCGCGTAGTCGGCGTCGGGCAACTCCTCGAGTTGCGAGACGGCGCGGATGAGCACGCGTTCGATCAGCGTGCGCTTCTCGGTCAGCACGGAGTCGCGTCCGCGAAGTCGCGCCGCGGCGATGCGTGTACGTGCGTCCTCGTGCGCTTTCGCTTCCTCGCGGGCGAGCAGATCCTCGCCATCACCTGAGGCGCGCTTCTCGACCTCGTCGCGCTTGCGCGCGGCGTCTTCTTCGGCGGTGATCACGACCGTCGAAGACTCGGATTCGGCGTCGCGATCGATGCGACGCAATATGTCAGCGAGCGCCACTGTCTACCTCGACAGGACGAACAGCATGAGCAAGGTCACGATCAGAGAAAGCACCGCGTAGGTCTCGACCAGCGCGGGGAAGATGAGCGACTTGCCTGCGTCCTCATCGCGCTTGGCGACCATACCGGCGGAACCCACGGCCGTGGCACCCTGGTAGATGCCGGAGACCATGCATAGGAACGCGACGGGCAGGCACGAGAAGAAGATGCGCAATCCCTCCGTCGCCGTCAGTTCCGGAACACCGTCGAAGAAGCCGAAGAAGATGAAGACGAGCAGGGCGGTGATGAAACCGTAGATGCCCTGCGTGCCCGGCATGGCGGCCAGAGGCAGCAGCTTGCCGAACTTCTCGGAATCCTCGGAGATGATGCCGGTCGCAGCGTTCGAAATGCTCGTGATACCGATGGCGGATCCGATGCCGCCGCCGATGGCGGCGAGGGCAGCTCCGAAGAACGCCCACTCGACACCGGTCATCCCCAGAACGAATTCTCTCACTAGCGTGATCCTCCTTCCTGCTCACCCGGGCTCGGGTGTAGCACCAACTGCTTCGTGCGGCGTGAGAACGGCGCGAATGGCCGCCCGCCGCCTTCATAGAACTTGCCGAAGAACTCGACGAACTGTAGGCGCGTCGGGTGTACGAACGCGCCCAGCAGGTTGATCACAACGTTGAACGTGTGCCCGACGATGAGGATCAGCGCCGCAGCGAGCAGCCCGATACCCCACGGAGCGCCGGATGCCAGTTCGGCCAGCCGGTTCATGACGTCGCCCACCATGAGACTCGCAAGTCCGAGGGCGGCCAGGCGCGTGTATGACAGGAAGTCCGACGCGTACCCGACCATCCCGTACATGCCGAGCAGCCCTCCGCCAATGCCGAGCAGCGCCCGGGGAATCCGGCCGGCCACAAGGTACTCGATGACGTGGCCCTTGAGCAGGGTGGCGATCACGAAGCCCGCGAGCAGCACGGGACCGAGAATCGCCGGCACCGCAACCCCGACGCCAACGGACGCGAAGAACAGCAGCGAAGAGGCATCGTCCTGCACCGCTGCAGCCCAATCGCCCACCTTGATGCTTCGGTACATGTTCACGATGACGCCGAGCGACACGTGGACGACGCCGAGAGCGACGGAGAACGCGAGGAGCAACACCAGATCGGGCAGAGGATCGAGAACCGGCTCGTACAGCAGGAAGCCGGGCAGCTTCTCTGCCGACATCGCGAAGTAGCTGCGCGTGAGGATGCCCCACAGGATCGACGCGAGTGCACCGGCCAGCAGAAGGTCCATGAACTTGCGCACGCCCGGTGCCACGTCGAGCTTCGTCTTGATGTACCACGCGCCCGCGCCAAGCATGAGCCCGTAACCCACGTCTCCAATACACATGCCGAAGAACAGGAAGAAGAAGCCTGCAAGCAGCGGTGTCGGATCGACGTCGTGATAGGTGGGTCTGCCGTAGAGGTCCGTGAGCACCTCGAACGGCTGGAGCAGCCGACGGTTCTTGAGCTCGACGGGAACCACGTCTTCGGCAACCGGATCGGACAAGGTCAGGTCGATCTCGGAGCCTATGGACGCCAGCGCTTCGATGAGCGCGTGCTTGCGCTCCTCTGTGACCCAGCCGCTGACGAGGAACGTCCGCTCGGTGGAGGCGAAGGATTCGCGGACCTCGACGGCGTCGAGCTCGGACAGAAGCGCCTGAACCAGCGCCGAGACCCGCTTGAAGCTCGCCTTCGACAGCTTCGCAGCTCTCTCGAGAAGATCTACCTCTTCGTTATCCAGGAGCACGACCCGCTCCTGCGCACGGGCGGATTCTTCGGCAGGGTAGTCGGAAAGGCACGCGAAACGCGCCTCCTGGAAGGTGGTGAGCGCAAGTGTGCCGCGCACGTCCTCGAGCACGTCGCGGTGCGCCATCACCACCCACGCCTCGCGCCTGGCGTCGCGGCCGACCTCGGCGACGGAAACCTCCTCAACGACGTCGCGAAGCGCCTGGCGGATCTCTGCGGCGCTACTCAGCGGGACGACGCCGGCGAAGAGCACGACATGCTCGGTACCCTTGAGTCCCTCGATCTGAAGCCGAAGGTCCAGCCAGGGTGCCAGCTCGTCGATCTGGTCGCGGAGTCGCGCACGCTCCCGCTCGATCAGGCCGAGCCGATCGGAGATAGCCGCGCACTCCTCGTACAGCGAGCGAAAGGCTGCGTCCGCCTCTAGCGCGTCAAAGTCAGCCTCGCTGATGTGGATCTTCTCCGAGATGAACGTCCCGAACGCCTGATCGTTCGTGTGAAACCTGCCGAGGAAGTCGCGCACGAACTGCGCGTTGGCGACGCGTGCCTCGATGTCGTGGAGCCGGTCGGTGTCGGGCTCGATGCCCGGCAGTTCCCGGTCGGGAATCTCCGTGCGAGTCACCTGCATGACGCCCGCGCGCTGCAGGCGCTCGACGACCGTCTCGATCACAGACTGGTGGCCGATCACCGACACCTTGTGCATGCGGGCTACTGCCACGCGCGGCTCACCCCGTCACTTCGCGGATGACCGCATCGACTGCCTTCTCGAAGCGCGACTCAGCCGTACTCACGATCGAGCCGAGTTCGCTTTCCGCCTCGCGTTCGACCGCAGCCGCTTCGGCATCGGCGTCTTGCAGGATTCTCGTGCGAACTACCGCAGCCTCTTCGGCAGCGCGACGCGCCTCCGACTGCGCGACCAAGTCGGCCTCGGTGACGGCTTCTTTTCGGATATCGCGGGCGCGAACACGGGCGTCAGCAAGCTCTCGACGCGCGTTCTCCTCGGCCCGAAGTATCTCTTCGAGCTTCTCCATTCCCCCCCCGACTCCTCTAGCCAGGCAAGATGACCAGAGTGATTGTAGCACTCGCCCGTGTGATGGCGATGGTCGGGCGCGCTATAATCCGGGCACAGGAAACCAGTCCGTGCGCCACGCATGCGCGCACTCGTGAGGCCATGTCACCACGCAACCCGACCACACGCTCCTATCTTCTCGAGACGCGCCGCCGCAAGAAGCGCCAGCGCGCGATCGCGGCCATCCTCGCGCTGTCGCTGATTGCCGCAGGTGTGGCGGTTGCAGCCGACCGATTCCTCACGGCACCCGATGCGTCGACGGAGACCCCTGCGGCGACCGCGGATGTCGAACCGACCGGCAGTGTGATCCCGACCGCTCCGGTCGCGCCGTCGGCCGCAGTCACGGTGACGCCCGAGCCAAGCGGACCGGCGACGATCACGATCTCCGCTGTAGGCGACATGATCTTCGACCGCAGGGTGAAGGAGCTCGTCCGCTCGAAGGGAGGGCTGGCGCCCCTTGCGGGGGTCGCGAAGCTGCTCGCCAGGGCGGATGTGACCGTCGGCAACCTCGAAAGCCCTCTGTCCAACGGCGGGACGAAGGCGGCCGAGAAGGACGTGACGTTCCGGGGCGATCCACGCGGCGTGCAAGGGCTCGCCGCATCGGGCTTCGACTTCCTGTCGCTCGGCAACAACCACGTCCTTGACTACGGCTCCGAAGCACTCGTCGATACGATCGAGCTGCTCGACGAGAACGACATCGGCCATGCCGGCGCCGGAGCCGACCGCGACGAGGCATGGACTCCCGCCGTGCTCGACATCGATGGCACGACCATCGCGTTCCTCTCGTTCAGCCACATCCTGCCGCCTGGATTCGTCGCGACGTCGAGCAAGGCTGGCCTTGCCCAGGGCCGCAACAACATGGATTCGGTGGAAGAAGCGATCGCCTCGGCGAAGGCCGACTACGACTACGTGCTCGTCTCGTTCCACTGGGGCGTGGAGTACGTCGATGACGCCAATGGCGACCAGGTCAAGGACGCGCATCGTGCGATCGACGCCGGAGCCGACATGGTCCTCAGCCACCACCCACACGTCATCCAGGGCATCGAGTTCTACAAGAACGGGCTAATCGCCTACTCGCTAGGCGATTTCGTATTCGATCACTACTCGCGCAAGACCGGCGAGGCATTCATCCTTGACGCCTCACTTGGCCCCAACGGCATCACCGGGGTGCAGGTCACGCCGGTCTACCTCGACTCAAACGGTGCCCCCGACGTGGTCACCGGCTCTGAGGCCGATGTGATCCTCAAGCGCCTCAAGACCATCTCGGCGAAACACGGCGCGAACGTGCGCATCAAGGGCGACACGGCGACGGTGACACCGTGAGGGACAAGCGCCACCCGCCCCGCCGCGCACCGCGCTCGGATGCGCCGAGGGCGCGCGTCCGCATCGAGTCAGATCCACGCGCGGGCGAGAAGGACATGCTCACTCCCGAGGACGGGGGCACGGCCCTCCTCGCGGCTCGCGAACGTG
>JAENZW010000137.1 GCA_016841065.1 Actinomycetota bacterium | reverse complement strand
CGATCGGCGCCTACGTCACGAGCGATCACGTCTGGCGCGCCGCGTACGGCACCAAGGACACGACGCTGCTGCACACCTCGACCTTCGGCGGCAACACGCTGGCATGCACGGCGGCGCTGGCGGCTGTGCAGATCACGGTGGAGCCGGACCTGCCCGCGCGCGCGGCCGAGCTCGGCCCGTACTTCCGCGGCCGGCTCGAGGAGCTGCGCGACCGGCACCCGCCGCTGCGCGAGGTGCGCGGCAAGGGGATGCTGCTCGGACTCGACTTCAAGCAGGCCGAAGGGCTGAAGGACAAGCTCACGGGCGGTGTGATGAACCAGACCGCCGCGATGATCACGGTGCAGCTCCTCTACCACCACGACATCCTGAGCCTGTACGCGTTCAACAACCCGACGGTCATTCGGCTCGCCCCACCACTGGTGGTGGACCGCGCCGATCTGGACCGCTTCGTGGACGCGCTTGACGAGGTGCTCACCCGCTGCGGCAACATCCCGAAGCTCGCCGCCTCGACGATGGCGCTCATCAAGCGGCGACGGGTCTAGGGCGGCGCGGCCGGCGGCGCGAAGTTCCTGGTCGCGCATCCCGTTTTCGGCTGGTAACATCTGTAGCACACGAGTCGCCAGGGGCACGACTCGCGGTCGAGCCGGCACTCGGAAGCGGTGCGTTCGAATGGAGTACGGAGCACTGTTCGCTCTTCTCGTCGCGATTGTCGCGACCTTGGCGTGGTGGAACTTCTCGCTGCGCAAGGATGTCGCATCCACTCACCTTCGCACGGAGCAGCTTCTCGTCGACCGCGCCCGCATGGAGGATTACCTCGAGACCGTCGGCGCGATGATGGTGTGGCTCGACATCGAGGGACGAATCCAACACCTCAACCGCAGAAGCCTCGAGGTCCTCGGCTCGTCACTCGAAGCGCTGAAGGGCAAGGACTGGTACGCGCTCTTCGTGCCCGACGAAGATCGGGTGCCCATCCGCGCCCGATTCGCGAGCCTGATGTCCGGTGCCGAAGGCGACGAAGGCTATGCAGAGTACGTGATAGTCACCGCCGACAAGAAGCTTCGCCACACCGTGTGGTACCGCCGCGTCCTTCGCGACGAGAACGGCGACGTGTCCGGCCTCATGAGCGTCGGCATCGACGACACCGAGCGGCACCACTTCGTCAAGGCGCTCGAATCCTATGCACTGCACGACGAGCTTACGGGACTCTACAACCTGCGTGGCTTCCGGGACGTCTCGCGCCAGGTCGTGGGACTCGCACGACGCGGCCATCGTCGGACGCTCGTGGTGTACGCGGATGTCGACAACCTGAAGAGCATCAACGACCGGCTCGGTCACTCGGTGGGCGACGAGGCGCTCGCGGAAGCGGCGCAGTGCCTACGCAATACGCTCCGAAGCTCCGACGTGATCGCCCGCGTCGGCGGAGACGAGTTCGTGGCTCTCACGACACTCACCGACGGCGACGACCCCGACGTGGTCCTCGGCAATCTCAGGCGCCGCGTGAACACACGCTGTGCGCATGCCGACTCGCGCTACACCCTGTCACTGAGCCTCGGGGTAGCCGAAGTCGACGTGGACGACCCTGGCGGAGTCGACATCGCGATGGTGCTCGCGGATCGCTCGATGTACGCGCAGAAGCGGGTTCACTAGCCGGGCTGCGCAGGGGCTACTGCGCCGCCATCTCGCGCGATTGGGCCAGTCTCCCCTAGAGCGCGGGCAAGACCTCTGCCTGCTCGCCGGTGACCGCATCGATCGCGACCGACGGATACTCCGCGCGCGCCGAATCGAACATCGTGAGCTGCCAGAGCAGCTGCGAGCCGTCGGGGGTCCACGCCAGGCCGAGGCCCGGGTCGCGGAAGTCCGCGGCGTCTCTACCGTCGAGCATGAGCGCCTTGCAGGCGGTGATGACCGCATCGCTGTCCATGATGTCGGCCGTGATGGGCTTCGTAGGCGACGACGAGTCGTCGGGGTCGGTCTCCTGGCGCGAGGTCCGCCCCACACGTCGACCCACATCTGCAGCGATGCCGTGGGAGCGCTCGGTGCGCGGAAGACGAACTGCCACTCGCTCGGCACGCCGTCGTCGTTGACGTACTGGCCGGAAGCGGCGACGAGGTAGGCGTCGGTCCTCCACTCCTGTGCGGCCTCAAGGCCCTTCTTCCACAGCGCGAGGAACGTGTAATCGGGGTTGCCGCCGCCGACGGGCGTGATGGTGCGGCCATCGGGCATCTCGTCGAGAGTGGGGATTGCGATGCCTTCGACAGTCGCGTCCGTTGCGGTTGCGCCGCCGGCGTCGCCGGTTCCGGTGGACTTCGTCTCGCCGCCGCACCCGGCAAGCGCGAACGAGGCTACCAGAAGCGCGACCAGCACGAGTACGAGCGATGCGCTCGCGAACCTCTTCGGCATGTTCGAGCACTCTCCCTTTGGTCTGGGCTCACAAGAGGGCGACGCGCCCTCACGCGTCGCCCTGGGGAGATGATACCGCTCTTTGAGGTTTGGGGCGTGGCACGACCCGCAAGCGGCAACGCGTGGGCTACTGCTCGACGAAAGCAGCGATCGCTCCGGCCACGTGGCCGTCCTCGCCCAGCATCGGCGCCGTATTGATGCGCAGTATGCGACGCCAGCCGCTGGGCCACTGCAGCACGACCTGCTGGTCCTGAAGCGGGGTCTCGCCAACCAGCGCCGACATATCCGCGCTCTCCTCGCCGTCCCCCATGCGCACCGTGCAGGCCAACGCGTGCAGCGAGCATGCGCCGGCATCGTCCTCGAGGTCGAGCACACCGCGCGCAATACGGTTCGCGAAGGTGACGTGCCCTGCGTCCGAGAGCACCACGATCCCGGATGGAGTCGTCTCGAGAATGCTCTCCATCATCTGACCGGTCTGGGTCACCGTCCGGGCCGCTGCGTGCGCCTCGTTGAGCTGCTGCCGCGAGTACAGCGAATACACGCCGAAGAGCACGAACGGTATCCATAGCAGCTCGATGGACGTAATCGCCGGCGACAGCGATTCCGGAAAGAGGCCCGCGTGCGAGAGGATGCTCGTCGTCGTTCCCACCAGATAGCAGCCGATCGACGCCGCGAAGAAACCCTTCGCGTCTCGACTCACGGGACCCCCGTCGGGCGTCGGTACCATGAGCACGGCAACCATGGCGACAAAGAAGGCCACCATCGGAAGTACGTCTTCCATGACCGTCCACGTCCCGCTCATCGGTAGGTCACCTGCGCCTCCAGCGCATAGCGACGCGCCTCCCACGCCGCCCACGCCATGCCCAGACCACCGACCATGTACGCCATGTGCATCACGAACCGCACCCAGAAGTCTCCAGGAAGCCAGCTGCGCAGCACGACACCCGCTGCGAACGACGCGAGAATCGCCGAGAATCCGATCAGGAACGGCGTCCGCGCTCTGGCCATGGATATCCGCCGGCCGACTCCGAAGATGAGTGGCACGAGTGCGAGTGCGAGCAGAAACCGAAAGGTTTCGGCAACATCCATAGAGCATCCCCCCGAAGGACTGTGCACCGGGAGCTGTACGGAGCCCCACCGTACCCCGGCTGCACTTGCTTAACGGAAATGATAATACTCCCCCATCCCGCTCTCGCGCGACCCTCTTGGACCCATCTCAAGCACGAACTCAACAATAGTCTCAACTTTTTACTATTCGGGACTTGACACTAGTCCGGCGGCGCACTAGTGTGAACTTCGCAGTACTGAGGGACCTCCGGACGCGGGGGCGTGAAAGGTTCGCAAGGGAGACCCGAAATCGGGTCGGGAGAAGAGGGCATGATGAGGACACTCAAGAACGTATTCAGGAGGCGCATGCGCGCTTTCCTCACGATTTTCGGCATCACCATCGGCGTACTCGCACTCGTCGTCATGGGCGCGATGGCCGAGAAGATGCAGCTGCTCGTCGATGGCGGGAGCGACTACTACGCCGACAAGGTGATCGTCACCGCCGAAGACGGCATGGGCGGATTCGGCATCACCCCTATCCCGATGTCGATGATCGACGAGATCGAAGCGGTCGACGGCGTGGCACGCGCTTCGGGCACCGTCGGCATGATGCTCGACACGGACCCCTCCGCGGTGAACATGGGCGTGCCGCCGATGATCCAGGCGACCGACTTCCGCGACGCTGGCTATGAGACGTTCAGCGTCGGCATCGCCAAGGGCCGCGATCTTGAGCCCGGCGACACCGGGAAGGTCGTCGTGGGTGCGGATCTCGTGCAGAAGCTCGGCGCGAAGGTCGGCGAGACCGTACAGCTGCGCGACCGCACGTTCGAGGTGGTCGGCATCATGGAGAAGACGCTGACGGCCCCCGACATGGCGGCCATGGTGAGCCTCTCCGAGGCCCAGAGCATGCTCGTCGAGGACCTGCCTGCCGCCATACGCGACAGTATCGACCCGGCGCAGGTCGTCACCGACATCACGGTCTACCCCGAGGACGGTGTCGACCCGGACGCTCTGGCCGCCACGCTCAAGGCCGAGATCGCCGACATCGAGACGATGGGCCCGACCGGCTTCAAGACCTCGGTCGAAGAGCCGCTGAAGATCTTCAACCAGATCATCTACGCGGTCGCACTGCTCTCGCTGGTGATCGGCGGACTGTCCGTCATCAACACGATGACGATGGCCGTGGCCGAGCGCACGCGTGAGATCGGCATCCGCAAGTCCATCGGCGCGTCGAGGCTCGACGTGATCCGACAGTTTGTGAGCGAGTCCGCGGTAATCGGGTTCCTCGGCGGCATCGCCGGACTGGGCCTGGGCTGGGTCATCGTGCACTTCGCCAACGCGGCGGGTGCGGCGAGTGCGACGCGCCTGTTCCTCGTGACGACGCGCCTGGCCGCCGGATCCGTTGTGTTCGCGATCGTGCTTGGCATACTCGCGGGGCTCTACCCCGCCTGGCACGCGTCGTCGCTCAACCCCGTCCGCGCGCTCCGCTACGAGTAGACCTGCCGAAGAGCGGGCGCCGCGACGGCGCGGTGCCCGCCAGTCTTGGATGACCCGAAGACCACAGTTTCCGAGGAGGAAATGAAGATGACCAAGAACACGAACTCCAACGCCGCCGGCCGCAACGCTGGCCGCAACCACGGCGATGTCACCGACCCGATCATCCGCGTTGTCGGTCTGAGCAAGCGCTATCGACTCGGCAAGGACAACTTCGTCGACGCCCTGCGCGGCGCGTCGCTCGAGATCGCTGCGGGCGAGATGACCGCGATCATGGGCCCGTCGGGC
>JAENZW010000136.1 GCA_016841065.1 Actinomycetota bacterium | reverse complement strand
GTTCCGCATGCTCTGCGGGACGGTAGAGTTGAAAGGCCTCGCGGAAGCGCCCCGGGGCGAAGCCGAACAGCGGTCGGGCCGAGATCGCGTCCAGCGTGCCCCGCCAGATGAGCATTCGCTCGCCCACGCTGCCGCCAGAGAGGTTGCCCACTGACGCAAGACGCCCCAGCAGGCTCGGAATGCCTTCTCTGAGCGTACCCGCCCATGCGAGCAGCACACCGCCGACGGCCGAACCGCCAAGGACCAGAATGCTCGTGCGTGCCGGACGAACGCCGATGCGCCACGCCAGAAAGGCAAACAGCGACATACCGACGATTGCGGCGACCCACGCACCGCGAGAGTACGTCGCGAGAAGCGCAGCCGTCAGTGCACCGACGGAAGCCCAACCCACTACTCGCCATGCGAGATCGTCTTCGGCAATCACCATACCCACCGCCAGTGGCAGCAGCATCCCTATATAGCCGCCGAGGAAGACCGGGTTGCCCAACGTCGCGAAGGCACGGCCGCTCTCGAACTCAGAGGTCGTGAAGTAGAAGAACGGATCGCGCCCCATCCACTGGAGGAGGGCGAACAGCGAGACCAGAAGACCCGAGACCACCGTTGCGCGGGTGAGCATCTTGAGCGCCACACCGGTCGCCAGGACCTGCAGCGAGATGAACGCAAGGACCGCGTACGCCGCAAACGGCACAAGGCCGTCGCCTCGGGCATGCTCGCCTAGAAGCGAGATCGTCGGATCCGCGGGCGAGAAGACCGTCGCTCCCGCCATCCACAGGACAGCTCCGCCCAGTGGGAGCAGCGCGGGATGCCAGCGGATCGATCCACCCTTGCGCACCAGGTCCCAAGCCCAGGCGACGAGCGCAACCGCGAGTATCGCCCACGCGAACGCAAGCTTCGGCAGTACCCACGTGTCATGCGTTAGCGGAGGTCTCCCGATCAGACGCGTCGTGAACAGCGGCACCAGCGCCACCAGCACGATCAGAGCCGTGCGCGCCACCCTCTGGCCCGACCCTGACACCGCAGAGCTCTCACCACCTCGCGATTCGATGCTGCTTCCTTTGTCGGTCACCAGGACACTCGGCCTTCCATGATCGCCCAGATGTCTGGGGCTTCGAGAATGCTGTATCCGTCCGGCAATTGTATCGGTTTCCCGCGTGCGAGTAGGGCCATCGTGTCGCGGCCGACTTCGATGTCGGTCACGTAGTCACCTAGCCTTGCTGCTCTTCGGCACGTTCAGGACGCGTCTATCGTCCGAGCGTCAGTCCGGCTTGCTCGCGTGTCGGATTTACGACGCCGTCGATGCCCACGTATCCGACAGCCTTCACGTCCAGGAACTCGTCGACCCAGAACAGCACGCCGGTCCTGCCGCCGCCCCGCTCGAGCATCGCTGCCGCCTTGGTTGGACTCGCCTGCCACACGACGTAGTTGCGCCCCGCGTAGTGAACCAAGATGCTCCGCGGGAGATACGCCGCCGCCTGGACGAACACGACCTCGTCGGGACGAACCTCTCCGGCAATCCGCTCGCCGAGTTGTTTTGGCTGGGGAAACGCGGTCCCGTTCACATTGCCGAAGACGATCACCGACGCGCTGCAGGCGACTGCGGCGACAACTGCGAGGCCCGCGATAGTGACACGCAGACGCCTACCCTCGCCCGAGGCCGTCCTCGCGATGATGCGGCCGCTCAGATACCCGATGCCGAGCACCAGCGGCACGGTCGACTTCAGCGCGTCGAAGTCGTGGATGACGGTGTGATCGAACAGCACGACGTGATGAACTAGTACCGGCGCCACCGCGAAAGCGAACACCACTCCCATCGGAGCCGTCCCGGCACGAAAGCGTCCCGTGCTGCCTCGCCGCAGCAGCAGATCCCATGCAACGAGGACGATGAGCACAACGATTACGGGCCCCAGCGTATTGCGGTATATGCCGAAGAGCCGCGACCACGCGGCAGGGTTCCATAGCGTGTATCCCACGCCTTGCTCCAGGCCGCTTCGGTCCGCGTATCTGCCCGCCATCGTGTCGAACACGCCCGCGAGGCCGAGCTTCGTCGAGTACTGCAGGACCACGAGGCCCATCGCCGTCGCGGCCCCGGCTGCTGCGGCGATGCCGAGCGATCGAGCCACGGAGTCGCGCCGTCGCACGATCGCCACGACCACTGCGACACCGGCGAACGCAAGGCCGAGCCACTCGGTGTAGGTCGCCAGGAACACCGCGGCACCGAAGCCCGAGAGGATCCAGACGCGACGTTCTCCCCGGTAGGCCAGAGCGACGAGCAGAACCGCGCCGATGAAGAACGGTTGCACGGCGCTCGCGCTCGTATACGCATTGGACTGGTACCACATGGCCACAGGCGCGAAGAGATAGACGGCGAATGCCACGAGTCCTGCTGCGCTGGACCATACGAACGGGAGTCGCCGAAGAAGCTCCCGCACGATCAGGAAGATCATCAGGGCACACGCGAGATGGAGCACCAGGTTGAATGTCCGGACGCTCGAGACCGTCGGCTTCACCCCCACCGCCTTGTGAGCGGCAAATGCCCACAGTGGATGACCCGGCGGGAACGAGTAGTAGAACGTGTCGCCGTTCTCATCCGCATCCGAGCCCAGATACCGATCGCCGGGGCTTGAGAGGTTCATCCGGAGCAGGTAGCCGCCCTCGCCAGAGCCATCGGCCCACCAGGCCGTCGTATGGATGAGCGTGCGAGCCGTGCCCTCCTCGTGGTGCAGGCCCATGGGTCTGCCGAGGTAGGGCGCTCGGACCGCGAGGCTTGCCGAGAACAGAACCGCCATTACCGAAAAGACAATGAGGGCGGGGTAGGGCCTCCGCGAGGCACCCGGTCCTATCACATCAGGTGTCGATGCGCCGTCCGTCACTGCGTCGCCGCCTGACTCGCTGCGATCGCGGCTTCCCGGCTCGGGTGGAGCGACCCATCGCCGGCGACATACCACGTCTCGAACACACCGCGTACGGAGTCCACGCCGAAGACGACGCCCCTCCTGCCTCCGCCGCGGGCGAGCACGCCAGGTGCACGGTTCTCACCCGGCCACGGGAGCCCGTTGCGCCCGGCGTAGTGCGTAGTCACGGACCGAGGGATGTACTCGGACGTTACGACGAAGACGACTTCGTCGGGCTCGACTGTCTCGCCTATGGTGACCCCGATCCGCTCGTACACGCCGTAGGTCGGGTTCAGGTAGTCGTACAGGCGAACAGAGACGTAGCCGGACACCGCGAACAACGCGCACCCAGCGAGGACCGCTGCAGCGCGCGCCGGCTGCGCCTTCCCGGCGTAGCGCGCGATCAGCCGCGCGCCGACCAGACCGGTCGCGAGAGACACGACGAGGCTCGTCTTGAGCATGTCGAAGTCATGGATGACCGCATGGTCGAAGAGGACGACGTGATGGATGAGAACCGGCGCAAGCGCCAGTCCGAACACCACTCCAAGCGGAGCCCCGCCCGTACGCAACTTGCCCGCGCGGCCGCGCGAGACCAGACGGTCCCAGACGAACAGGATGACCAGCACGACGACAGCCGGTGCCAGCGACGTGAAGTACTGGCCGAAGAACCTGTCCCACGAAGCGGGGTCCCACGGGCGTCCGACCGAAGCCTCACCCAATCCGCTTCGCATGGCGTAGCGTCCGGTCCACAGCTCGAGGAGCGACGCGGCGCCAGCGATCGTCGAGTACTGCAGGAACGTGAGCCCGAGCGCGACTGCAGCACCCACGGACGACGCGACGGCGATCCAGCGCATGGTCGTGTCTTCTCGGCGGCGAAGGAACGCGAGTACGACGGTGGTCAGGGCAAATGCGGGCCCCAGCCACTCGGTGTACGACATTGCGAAGACAAATACGCCGGCGAGGATGATGAACGTGCGCCGCTTCTCCTCATCGCGATACGCGCGCGCACATGCCCACACGGCGGCGATGAAGAACGGCTGCACGGCGCTGGCGCTCGTCCAGGCGTTCGACTGGAACCAGAGCGTGACCGGCATGAACAGGTAGGTTGCCGCAGCGATCAGACCAGCCGATCGCGACCACCCGTCCGGCAGGCCGCGGAGCATCTCCCTCACGATGAGGTAGACGAGGAGCGCGCACGCGAGGCCCACCGCCAGGTTCAGGTACCGCACGCTGGCGATCGTGGGCTCGACGCCGATGACGCGGTGCACGAGAAACACCCACAGCGGATGACCCGGCGGCATCGATGCGTAGTACGAGATGCCGTCATGGTCGGTCAGCGGCCCGGGTGCGGCGAGATACAGATCGCCCGGGTTCGTCAGATTCTTACGCATCAGGAAGCCGCCGCGTGAAGGGCCCTCTTCCCACCAGACCGACGAGTGCACGAGGGTCCTGGCGGTGCCCTCCTCGTGGTGGAGACCCATCGGCTTGTCGAGGTGACCGAGCCGGACGAAGACGCTAGCCGCAAAGACGGCCAGGATTGCGACGATGACTGCGACGCGGCTCAGACGCAGCCAGCCGCCGCGAGCCGGGCGTTCTGTCGATGCGACCGTCACGGATCCACCGTCGAAGTCGCCGCCCGCGCCTCCTCGCGCGTTCTGTAGCCCTGGCCATCCCTGCCGACATACCCGACGCCGCTCACCGCAGGCCACGAGTCGATGAAGAGCACCACGCCGGTCCTGCCGCCACCTCTCTCCAAGACTGCAGCGCGCTTCTCCGACTCATCGGGGTTCCATGCCCGTACTGTGTATGTCCGCCCGGCGTAGTACTGCATCGTCCGAGTCGGAAGCGGTGCAACCGAGTCGATCCACACGACTTCATCTGGCAGAACCTTCGCTGCCATCTGCTCTCCGAGTATTCGGAATCTGTCCCACTGCGGGCCATGCACGTACTGCATTTCACCCTTTGCGCCCAGGGCAAGCGCAACTAGCATCACGCCCAGGATCGCGACGGTGACGGTGTGCGCTTCGACGGATTGCTTCGCACCGCGCACCACCAGCCTGGCCGACACAAGCCCGGCCAGCACGGCAAGTGGCAGCGTTGACTTGAGCATGTCGAAATCGTGATTCACGGCGTGATTGAAGAGCGCGAAATGATGTATCAGAACCGGCACGAGACACAGGTACACGACGACCCATTCCGAAGCGTCCCCCGCGCGAAACCTACGCGGCTTCCCAACGCCACGCACGATTTCGGCGACCAAGAGCACGAACAAGCCGATTGCGACGGGCTTGAAGGAAACCCGATAGTACAGCCACATCGCCCGCCACGACGCCGGATTCCAGAAGTCGCGACCCCTGCCGCCACCCGAAAGGCCGCTCCGCTGCGTGTACTTTGCCCCAACAAGATCGAAGAACTGCTGCAGGCCCATCTGGCCCGCGTATTGGACG
>JAENZW010000135.1 GCA_016841065.1 Actinomycetota bacterium | reverse complement strand
GTCCGTGCCGGAAAGATCCATCCGGCCGGTGAGCCCGAAGGTGCAGCTCGCGAAGATCGGCAGGTCACACACCGAGCGTGCGGCGAGGACCGCGCACCGCGCTTCGGCTATGTCGGTCATCGTCTCGATGAAGATCGCATCCGGCTGTTCGTCGGCCAACACCGACACCTGCTCCGCGAACAGCTCGAACAGGTAGTCGAACGTTGCGTCCCCGAGCGGTTCGAGCACGAGGCCCGTCGGCCCGACATCGGCCAGCACGTGCTGAGCCCCGGCGCGCTTCGCCAGCCGAACCGCCTCGCGGTTGAGCAGCTCGACCTGATCGTCGAGTCCCCATTCGGCAAGCTTCACCCGCGTGCCCCCGAACGAGTTCGTGGTCACACAGTCAGCTCCCACGATCACGTAGTTGTGGTGTATCTCGGCGACGATCTCCGGCGCGGACACGTTGAGTTGCATCGGCGCCTGCTCGGGCGGCAAGCTGTAGCGCTCGAGCATCGTGCCGAATGCCCCGTCGACTACGAGTATGTCGCGGCCGAGCCTCATCCGAATGTCAGGCATGCTTCTCTCCATCGACTCCAGGTGTAATACCTGCTCAGAAGGTCAAAGTAATCGCCCGCCGGGGGCAGGCCACAACGCAGGCCTCACAATACACGCACTTGTCTTTGTCGAAAACGAGCGCCTTCGACTCGGAATCGAGCGTGAGCGCTCCCGGCTTGCAGACGGCGGTGCACAACCCGCACGTGACGCACTCATCCTCGTCGAGACATATGTCGCTGGCGGCCGGATGGACGTCGACGCCCTCCTTCTCGAGGAACGCAACGCCCGCGTCGATCGCCTCGCGTGGACCGACGACCTCCACGAGCATGCGCCCCTCCTGCCCGGGCTGGATCTGGGCGCGGAGTATGTTCGGCGTCAGGTCGAAGTCCTTCACGAGGTGGTACGTGATCGGTTTGGTCGCCTGGCGGGGAGGGAACGTGAGATCGAGTCTTCTGCGGGCCATGGCTATATCGCCTCCTCGCTGCGAATTTCGAGCGGCTTGAACGCCTGGGTGCCCGGCTGCGGCAGCTGCTCGAGCGGCGGCGCAAGCGTGAACCGCTCTTCGGCAACCCAACGCTTCACCTCGGCAGCGACCTTGCGAGCGGTCGGGAGCGACGAGATCGGCCCTGTCGGGACCGTCTTACCCTCGATCTCGATGGAGCCGCTGCGCAGCTGTGCGTAGGTGACCTGCCCGAGGGCCGGACGCGAGCGGCGTGCGACGCCGTAGTCGATGACAGTAGCCGTCAGGTCGGCGTCGGTCAGCGCGAGTGTGGCCGCGATGTCCTCGTCGAGCACCGGGATCGGGATGCCGATGCCCACGAAGCTCGAAACGCCGTAGTTGGTGAACGTCGCCGCGCTGAAGAACTCCGGCGAGGCCTTCTTGAGGTCGGCCATCACCGCAATCGTCCCCGAGGGTGCTGTCGGGACCCCGTTCTCATCGCGGTTCTGATTGGGGTTGTGCTGCGTCCCCTCCCAGGCCACGTAGCCTGCGGCACCCGCCACGAAGCATCGTGTTCCCACGCCGATCGTTCGGTATGTGGGATCGTTCAGCAACGGCGAGAGCGCCCCTGCCGAACAGAACGTCGCGTTGCCCAGTCGCGGCAACAGCGGACCGAGGTACGTGTAGATAAGCTGGTCGCCGGTGTTCGCGGCGACCGCGTAGTTCTGGTACGCGTTGCGCGGGTTGAAGAAGTACGCCTGGTTCAGGTCCTCCAGCCGCACCCACGTGTCGATCTCCGTTCGCGGGTAGCAGTCGGTGCCGGGTCCCGTGGACTTCAGCCGCACCGCACGACCACGCAGCAGGTCCTCGATGACGTGAGCACCGCCGTACTCGATGCCCTTCACGAGCGATGGCTCGGTCACGCCGAGATACGTGTCCACGGCCGCCAGCCCACCACTCGCAGGCACGTCGTTGAGGGTGATCGTCTGCATCTTGATGGGCGGGTCCGAGTGTCCGAAGTTCAGGAACACCCCGCTCGAGCACATCGGCCCGAACGTTCCCGTCGTCACGACGTCGACCTTCTTCGCTGCCGCTTTGACGCCATCTTCAGCAGCTAGACCCGCAAACTCTTCGGCCGTGAGAACAACCGCGTCACCCGATGCGATGCGCGCGTTGATCTCTTCCCAACTCTTCGCCATGCCTGTTCACCTCCACGAAAAAACGCCTCCCGCCCGACAGTAGTTGCTACGTCAGGGCGAAAAGCGTGAGCTTCGCGCGGTACCACCCGACTTCGCCGCCGTGATGCTGGCGGCCTCTCAAGCTCCGGACCGGTGGTGTCTTGCTGCTCGCGATGGCGGGAGTTCTCCGCGAGGGTCCGATGCTCTCTAGCCCTGGGTAACGGGGGCGTCCGTCCGGCATTACTCCGCTCGGCGACGAGTCGCCCGCGTTTCCTCCGGAAGCCTCCGGGGCCATGTTCCGCGCCTTTTCGAACGCCGGTTCTCAGCTACCCCGGCTCTCTGAAGTCCTACTCTGATGCGCGTACTCATCCCCATCGACGGCGATGCGATATCCGATTGCCGAGGATACTAGCACCGTTCACGCCAATCCGCCACTTCGGACTGCGTGGATTCGCCCGTCCCCTACGCTTCCCTGCCGAAGACGGTCAGCGCGTCGGCGACGATGTCGTCGTGATCGAACGCCAGCTGTGGAATCGCCGACACCAGGTGCCACGCGGCATCGGCAGCGTCGTCGCCGCCGACAGCAGGTAGCGGGGTTTCGCCGACATGCGCCATCCATGCGATCGTCACCGTCCAGCCTCGGGGATCGCGACCCGGATCGCCATAGGCTCCGGACTGGACGAGAGGCCCGGCCCAGTCGATGCCGGTCTCTTCGGCCAGCTCGCGGCGCGCGGCGTCCTCGATGCGCTCGCCTTCGTCAACGAATCCGCCCGGGAGCGCCCAGCAGCCGACGAACGGCTCGCCGCCGCGAAGCACCAGAAGCACCTGCAGGTCGTCGGAAGAACCGGCGAGCAGGACGACATCGGAAGTGATCGCTGCGCGCGAGAACTCGTAGAACGGCATCTGATCCCCTCGTCCGGACGCCGGGACTGTGCGATCGTTCGTGCGTCGCTAGCTTACGACGCGTTCGCTTTCGCCGCGATAGAGTTCGAGTACTTCGTCGGCAGACTGATAGTCGAGACCCTCTTCCACCTCGACACGATAGTGGAAGGAGCACTTGCGGCATACGGCGGCGTACTTCTCCTCGTAGGTGCCCTGGACACAACCTTCACACAGCGTACCTGTCACGACCCAGCACGAACGGCCGCCTGCTGTTCCCCCGTTGATTCCGTCCAGAACCTCCGTGGTAGACGCAGGGCAGGGTTCTTCACCATCCGTGCGACCGCTGTCGCGACCGCACGCCTGGTACTCCCAGCAGTTGAGCTTGCGCTTCACCATCTTGCAGGAGGTCTCCTGTTCACGCCACCGGGCAGATCCATGCAGCCCGAGTCTCGCCGAAGCACAGAACATGCCAGGTCAAGGATTGCATCGCGGCGATTTCTCCGGATGGCGGACCTGCGGGGACGAACGGTACTCGCGCGAGCCTCCACGAGTTCTCCACATCCGCCTCATCAGTTCTGCATCGCCGATGTCGATAATATGTCTAGGCCAGTCGCTCAAGGGAGGTGCGAGATGGAGTTCGTTCCGGTGGTTGCAGTCACAGCGATGATCGCGTGGCTCGCATACAACGGAAGACTCGCAACCCTGGAAGCCCGGCCTGTCCGGGTCGCTCCGGCAGAACCCTTCGAGGGCGCCCTCGCGATTGCGCGCGCCCGCCTCGCCCGCGGCGAGATCACCCCCGAAGACTACGATCGCATCTCGACCATCCTGAGAGACTAGCCCGTCCACTTCTCCAACCCCCTTCCCTAGAAAAGGGCCCCGTCGCGGGGCTCTTTTCTATTACGGGTAGAATCACCCGGGACGCGCCTCGGCGTCTCCCACCACTTGCCCGACTCGCTGAAGAAGGGACCTGGATGCGTAGCGCCCTTGCGCGATCCCTCCGCTTCGTTCGCCGCTATCGAATGCTGGCGGCGTTGGCCGTCGCGTGCGTGCTTGCATCTTCCGCGGCGGATCTCATCGGCCCTCAGATCCTCCGCGCGATCATCGACCGGGGAATCGCCGAAGGTGATCTCGCGTTCATCGTGCGAGGCGCACTCGGGCTAGTCGGTGCGGCAATCGTCGGTGGAATCGCATCCTTCTTGCAGGGCTACCTCTCCGCCCGGGTGAGTCACGGCTCGGCCTTCGACATGCGCAACGCTATCTTTGACAAGCTTCAGGGACTCTCGTTCGCGTTCCACGATCGGGCGCAGACCGGACAGCTGATTACCAGGGTCACATCCGACGTCGATCTTGTACGCGACTTCGTTGGGGGCGGGCTCGTGCAAGCGGTATCAGCCGTCCTGCTGCTGGGGGGAGCCGTCACCCTGCTGCTCATCATGAACGTCGAGCTCGCGCTCGTCTCATTCGTGGCGATTCCGGCGACGCTTGGAGTGCTGCTGCTGTTCGTCAGGCGACTGGGTCCCATGTTCCGCGAGTTCCAGACCCGGCTGGGCGCGCTCAACTCGGTCCTGCAGGAGAACATCGCGGGCATCCGCGTGGTCAAGGCGTTTGCGCGCGAGGAGTTCGAGAGCGAACGATATGCGGTGCGCAACCAGGACCTCCTGGAACAGGGACTGGTCGTCCGCCGGACAGTTGCGAACGCGTTCCCCCTCCTCTTCTCCATGGGTGCCTTCGGCGTGATTCTCGTGACAGCATATGGTGCTGCCAAGATCGTCGCCGGGACGATCACCGTCGGCGAGCTCGTGGCGTTCACGAGCTATCTGTTCCTGCTGCTGCAGCCGCTCTACATCATCGGCTTCGGCGCGCAGTCGATCGCGAGGGCGGGAGCTTCGGCAGAGCGGCTCTTCGAGATCCTCGATGCCGAAAGCGACGTCGTCGAACTGCCGAATGCGCAAGATCTGCCGCTGGCCGAAGGGCGCGTCGAGTTCCGCGATGTTCACCTGCGCTATCCGGGCGACACGGCCGAAATCCTTCGAGGTGTCACATTCGCCATCGAGCCCGACACGACCGTCGCCGTCGTGGGTGCGACAGGCTCGGGCAAGACGTCGCTCGTGAACCTCGTGCCCCGCTTCTACGACGCGACATCGGGAACCGTTCTCGTCGACGGTCAAGACGTGCAGACGGTGACGCTCTCGTCCCTGCGAAGCCGCATCGGCGTCGTCATGCAGGACTCGGTGCTGTTCTCCGGAAGCGTTCGCGACAACATCACCTACGGCCGACCGGGCGCCACCGAAGACGAGGTCGTTGC
>JAENZW010000134.1 GCA_016841065.1 Actinomycetota bacterium | reverse complement strand
GCGGATATCATGTGGCTGTGCAGATAGATCGAGTTCGCAAGGAAGGGCGCCGTCGAGGCCATCAGCCCAACAGCGGCCGCAGCGGTCACGACTCTCGTGACCGCGTGCAGACCACGCCCCGCTTCGAAGACCGCAATGCCGACGATGCCCATCACATTCGCCGCCAGGATCAGCCATGGCGAGGTCAGCCAGCCGAGTCCGAAGGTCCGCGCCGCGGCGATCATCGAGGGGATGAGCACGCTGTACGCACCGGCTACCTCGGCCGTGATCCTGCCTGTGTCTTTGAGCCAGACACCCCATGCGGCGTAGTGAAAGACGCTGTCGTACGCGACCGCGGCGATCTCCGTGGCACCCACGAACCCCGCAATCGCGCCGACGCTTCCCAGGTATGCCGCATACGAGAGTGCGTCCGGTCCCGGCGGAGGGGTCTCGAACTCCTCCGCAGAGCGGTCCGGAGCAAGCAGCGCAATCAGCACCCACCCCGCCCCCACGTACAGGCCGAGTCCGACGACGATGCTGAAGAAATCCCATCCCCGATGAGTGAGCGAGGCAATGCAGGTCACGACCGGCCAGGCCAGGAGCCCGGTCGGGTATGAGGCAATGTGATAGCCCACGGCACCAAGCCGGCCTCGCAAGGGCGCGAGTGCGACCCATCCGAGTGCGATCGTCGCGAACGTGAAGACAATGGCGGCCGGGGCATTCACGAGGAGTCTCGCTCCTCGGGAACGCCCCGCGGAGCGAGACTCTCGGGGACGACGTACACGCGAGTTCCCGTCGAGTCGCCGAAGAGCACGAACCGCGGTGGCTCTCCCTCGGGCGTCAGTACGGCGTGAACGCCGAGCGGGTACTCGGCGATGCCGACTCTCTCGAGATTGAGGACTTCAGCATCCGTGAGCTCGGCATCGTACTCCATCACGGTCGGTTGCACGCCGAGGAACGGGCGCATCAGCCGTGCGTCGAGCGTGGCCTGTTCGCGGCCGGCGAACACATCGGCCTCGACGTCGATCAGCGTGTTCAGATCCGTCGGCACGATGAGGTGGCCGACATCCCCGGCGCCCAGCTCTCGCGTGGCATCGCCGATGACCGCGTTGATCGCGCGTGCGCGACCGACGTGCTCGGCCGCTTCGCTGATGTTGGTGGCATTCGTGAGGCGCGGAAACGCATACGTGTCTTGAAGCCGCGTCACGTCCCAGAGCAGGACTGCGGCGCACACGCCGAGCGCCAGCCATCCCGCCAGCACGGCCATGCGGCGCGCAAGCCTTTGCTGTGCTTGACCCACAGCTACGCTCCCAAGTCCCTCGCCAGAATGTCGCAGATACGATCTGCGGCGTGACCGTCCCCAAACGGGTTGGCTACCTGCGCCATCTCATCGTATGCCGCCCGATCGGTCAGCAAGCGGGTCGCTTCGGCCACGATCCGTTGCGTGTCTGTGCCGACCAGCTTCACGACGCCGGCCTCTATCGCCTCCGGCCGCTCGGTGACATCGCGCAGCACGAGCACCGGCTTGCCGAGAGACGGCGCCTCTTCCTGAATGCCACCGGAATCCGACAGGATCAGCGTTGACGCCTGCATCAGCTTCACGAACGGCAGGTATTCGAGCGGGCCGAGTATGTACGCGTTGTCGACCGGCGAGAGAATGCGCTCGACCTCGTCGGCGACGATGGGGTTCGCGTGCGTCGCGACGAACACGCTCAGGTCTTCGGCAGACTGCGCGATGTCTCGTACGGCCGTGAACACCCGGGTCATCGGCTCCCCCCACGACTCCCGGCGATGAGCCGTCACAAGTATCATCCGCCCACCTCGCGCAAGCACATCCGCAACGGGACCGGGTGGGAACTCGTACGGCATCTCGCGCACCTCGAGCAGCGCGTCAACCACGGTGTTGCCGGTGACCGACACGCGATCCGGCGCGATGTTCTCCGCGTACAGGTGTGCCGCGGCGGTCGCCGTCGGCGCGAAGTGCCACCGCGCGGTCTGCGTGGTGAGTCGTCGGTTTACCTCTTCGGGAAAAGGGCGAGTTATGTCGCCCGTGCGCAGCCCCGCCTCGACGTGCCCGACAGGGATGCGGTGATAGAACGCCGAAAGCGCGGCCACGAATGTCGATGTCGTGTCGCCCTGCACGAGTACTGCGTCAGGGCGCTCGCGTTCCATGAGGGGCGAGAGCCCTTCGAGGGCGCGCAGCGTCACGTCCGTGAGCGTCTGGCCGGGCACCATGATGTCCAGGTCGAAATCGGGTTCGATGCCGAAGAGCGCCAGGACCTGATCGAGCATCTCGCGATGCTGCGCGGTGACCGCGACGACGGGCTCGAGCGCGGGATGCTCGCGGAGCCTCTGCACGACGGGCGCCATCTTGATGGCCTCCGGCCTCGTGCCGAAGACGAGCAGCACGCGCTTGGGCATCAGGCGCTCCTTCGTGTCGTCGCTACTCTTCGGAGAAGTACCTCATCGAGGACTTCTTGAACTCGCGAGTAGAGTACAGCAAACGGGCTTCGGTCAGACCCGTGGCCACGCGGATGCGCTCTGCGATCTGTTCGACCTCTTCCCGGCTGCGCGCGTGGATCATCGTGTAGAGGTTCGCTGGCCACTGGGGCCGCCGGGGCCGTTGATAGCAGTGGCTGACCTCCGCGAACGAGGCCATGATCTGCCCGACCTCTTCGACTCGGGCGGGTGGGCAGTCCCATACTCCCATTGCGTTCGCCGTGAAGCCGGTCTTGCTGTGTTTGATGGCCGCACCGAAGCGGCGAATGACCCCGCTGTCGATCCAGGTTTGCGTGCGCTCGAGCACCCAGTCGCTCGTGACATCAACACCGCGGTACTCGAGCTGCTCGTGGATCTCGTCGAAGGGGTGCTCGCCGGTCGGCAAGTCCTCCTGAAGCAGTCGGGCAAGGTCCTTCTCGGCCTCTGTGAAAGTGACTGCCTCGACCTCCGCCGGCTTCACAACAGGCGGCGTCTCGCCGCGTCCCTCGCGCGCGCCGGTGAGATCGAAGTCTACGCGGATCTTGAACAGCCGGGTGGCCGGCAGGTCGAGAATGTCGTCGATGCCGGAGCGCTCCGCGACCTCGGCAAGAATCGCCTGGATGGCCTCTTCGCCTGGTGCGATGAGCGTGAACCATATGTTGTAGCGATCCTCGCGCAAGTAGTTGTGCGTCACGTTCGAATACTCGCTGATGAGGGCCGCCACCTCTTCGACACGCTCGGATGGCGTGGCTATGGCGCAGAGTGTCGAGCGATAGCCGAGCCGGTTGGAGTCGAAGATAGCGCCGACGCGGCGGATGACGTCGTTGGCTCTCAAGCCGAGCACGCTGTTGAGCACGTCGACCTCGGTGGTCTCGAGGCCGGCATCGGTGAGCCTGGCGGCGAGATCGCAGTACGGCGCCCAGGAGATCGGGAAGCCGGCCTGAATCTCGGTCAGCACGTGGCGATCGAGCGAGGACAGCTCCACGGCGTCGCTCACGAGCCATCACCTTCGCCGCTCACGGGTTCGTCCACGGTGCACTCGCCCTTCCACGCGGGCGGCTCGTAGACGCAGTACGGCTCGGACTCGAGATAGTCGCCGGTGACTTCGAGCGCGCGCGCACGACAACCGCCACAGACGGCCTTGTACTCGCACGCACCGCACTTGCCCTTGAGAAGCGAGTAGTCGCGCAAGTCGTTGAACACCTTCGACTCGGTCCAGATCTGCGAGAACGGCTGCTCCTTGACGTTTCCGAGCTGCATGTCGAAGTACCCGCACGGCTGGACGTCGCCGAGATGGCTGATGAAGCAGAAGGTGATACCGCCCAGACACCCGCGCGTCATCGCGTCGAGCCCGTACTCCTCGCGGGTGACCTTCTTGCCTTCGGCCTTGGCCTTCTGACGGATGATGCGATAGTAGTGCGGTGCATCGGTGGGTTTGAAGTGCAACGGGCTCGTCTTCTGACGCTCGTAGGCCCACTCGAGCACGCGCTCGTAGTCCTCGGGCGGAAGCTCCTTGTCGAGCAGATCGGAGCCACGGCCCGTCGGCACCAGCATGAAGATATGGAACGCGTCGACGCCCAGCTCTTCGGCCAGATCGTGGACGGCCTCCACCTTGTCGTGGTTAAGCGTCGTGACGGTCATGTTGATCTGTACGCCGACGCCGTGACGCTTGGCGATCTTGATGCCCTCGATCGACTGGTCGAAACAGCCGCTCTGGCCGCGGAAGGTGTCGTGCTCTTCGGCGGTCGGGAAGTCGATGGAGACCGAGATGCGGGGGATGCGGTGCTCGGCCATCTTCGCGGCTATGGCGTCGTCGATCATCGTGGCGTTGGTGCCGATGACCGGCATAGCCCCCACGTCGTGCAAGTAGTCGACGATCTCCCAGATGTCGGGGCGCATGAGCGGTTCGCCGCCTGTGAGGATGACGATCGGGTTGGTGATGGTCACCATGTCGTCGATGACCGCCTTGATCTCATCGAGCGACAGCTCGCCGGCGTAGTGGCCGAACTCGGCAGCCGCACGGCAGTGCGCACAACTCAGGTTGCAGGAGCGCGTGATCTCCCACGCGATGATGCGCGGCGCCTTGATGCCCGTGCGCTCCTCGTATGGGATGGCCTCGGGCCCGCCACCGGGCCGGAAGCCCACCGAGCGCGCGCCGCCATGACGCTGGCGATCGATGCCGGCGGGGTGGCCGCCGGGGTGGCCGCCGGGGTGGCCGCCGGGGTGTCCCACCGGGATGGCGACGCCATCCGCTCCGCATGGCGCCTCGACGGCCGCCATTTCCTGCTCGTCGATAGTCGGGGCATCCTTCCCGAACGTCCCCTCGAGATCGAGATCGGGTCGGGCGTCGGCGTTCCCTACGTTGTCAGCCACGTGCTTCCTCCATCAGACTCTCGAATCGGCAGACCGTCATGCTACCTGGTTGGCGGTATCTTCGCACGCGATGCATCGCGCGACGCTACACGGGGACATGGTTCCAGCAAGGCCTATTCCATGCCGTTCGTCGCCAACTGAGCCTGACTCGATATGACGAGCCTGTTCATCGGTGCAACCGCTCGCGCTTCAGCCAGCGTCTCTCGAGCCGCGTCCAGCTCGCCGGCTCCAGCCTGGATGGCCGCCTTCTCGAGGTATGCCGCGACTGACGAGGGTTCTCGGGCCAGAATCTCGTCCAGCACCTCGAGCGACCGCTCGCGACTCACGTTCGGACCGGGAACCAGATGGGCGTATGCGAGGCCAAGCCTGTAGAACGGGTCGAACGGCACGAGACGCACTGCCGCCGCAGCGGGCGGCACGGGATCACCGATCGAGTCGCCCCGGAACCGCATCCTTGAGACGAGGTACGAATGGTCGGCGGCCACGATGAGCAAACCCCACAGCGCGAGGACTACGGCC
>JAENZW010000133.1 GCA_016841065.1 Actinomycetota bacterium | reverse complement strand
GAGATCATGAACGACGCAGACGAGCTCGGGGAGACCCCCTGCGCTGCCGCCGATCTGCTCTAGCGGGCGATTGCTGAACTCACACACCGTCCCTGCTACCAAAGAATATTCAGGCCAGACACGGTAAATGTGTCTGGCCTGTTGTGTTTGGCGCGCGTCACCCCGCCCGCCGCTCGTCCTCACTAATCGCCTTCGCGTCACCCGCGATGATGGTATGGTGAAGATTGTCCCGGAAAAGGGTGGGGAGAGTGTTCCGGTGGACGCGCACGTGAGAATCTCGCACGTCAGGGGATGGGGGATCCTTCCGACGCACAAGACTGGTCGCGCATTGGCGTTCGGTCTCTTTTCGCTGTGCCTCCTGCTGACAGCCCTCTACGACCCGGGATCGGCTTTCGCGGTCGACGTGATCTCGCGGTGCCTGTACCCTTGCCACTCGTCACTCGGGCTGATGGGCCCCGATGTCGAGACGGCGTTCATGGCCGAGGGGGAGAACGCCGGTCACGCTACGAACTGGAATCCCCGGGTCATCGAGTCCACTGCGAGCGCGGAGCTGCCACAAGGCTCGCGAATGCCGTGCACGGAGTGCCACCTCATCCACGGCACGAGCACCGACGGCAGTATCTACTCCTTCTCGTCGGCTCGCGCAGGCGTAGACACGATCACCTCGATACGACAGCTGTGTACGGGATGTCACCGCACATACGATGCGCTCACGCTGCCGCCTGTAGTCCTCGGCCTACAGATGAAGCGCTTGCCTGCCGGGGTCGAAGACCACGGGTCTGCGTCATCCCGCGCATGCAGTGACTGCCACGGCTCGACAGGGCACAGCCCCGAGGGACATGGAGGCACAACTGGGTGCGGCGATTCCGCATGTCACGGCGGCAGCGGATCACACGCCATCCATCTCGACGCCGATGATGCGCGTGGCCCCGGCGCCCTGGAATGCACCGATTGTCACGAGGGCGGGAACTTCCCCAATTTCGCCTCCGGCACCGATGCCGATGACTCCGGCAGCATCGAGCTAGACGAAGCCGACGTGTGCGACACCTGCCACTCACCTGGCGGCTCATATGATGGAGTCGACAGCACACTCGCGCCTTCTGGCGCCATGTCGGTCGGCGCCAAGGACAACTGGGCATCTGGGGTCTACGAGACGACCTCGACTGTCCCGCCGGGCAAGGAGCGCTGGTGCGCGGGCTGTCACGACGGGGACGAGAACGCGCCCGGCGACGAACCCTCGCTGATCGATGGCGTCTACGCTCCCCCGGTGATCGGCGACGAGGCTGGCTCCTACACCTACGGCACCGGCTGGGGCTTCTACGAGACCGGCCACGGCACGCCTGCATCCGAGACAATCCCGTCCAATGCCTCCGACGACGGCCCCGGGCTCGAGTGTGAAGCCTGCCATGACTACTCGCAGACCCATATCGACGGTGAGCGTCGTTCGTTCGATGCGACAGGCACGCCGGACGACTATCGGGTCGGCTACAGGCTCGATCTGGTCGACGGAGAGAATCCGATGCTCGTGCCGTGGGCAGGTCACAACATAGTCAACAGCGCCGACAACTACCGTTTGTGCACCCAATCCGGATGCCACGACCCGTATCCGTTCCTCACCGAGAACACCTCGGATCGACGTACGAACTTCTGGGACGATGCCGGATACCTCAACATATTCGGCACGAGGAACTACAACCTACACAAGTACCACTTGTCCATGCTGAATACGCTCCGCTGGCCAGCAGATTGGGGCGAAACACAAACGAGTAGCCTCACCTGTGTCACGTGCCACAATGTCCACGGCTCGAAGAACCTCGCCATGATCCACGACGGTTCGCTCATCAGTGACACCGTGAATCGCACGCCCGGCGTGCGGATCTGGTACATGAATGACGAGCTCTCGACCTGGAACGAATCCAATGACACCGCCCCCAATCCCGAAGACGTCACTCTGGCCTCAAGCGATGGGGTCATATACTCCCCGTCGAGCAACTTCCATCTTGGCTGCATTAGCTGTCACGGCGGCTCTCACACGGTAGACATTGTGAGAACCCTGTGGCGGGACTACGGGATCGCGCCGGTGCTCTCCTGGACAGGGGCTACCGGATATGTGAATGATGGCGCGTACCCCGACAGCGCATCGGCTGATGAGACGATCACGTTCAAGATCAGCTATGTGGACGGAAACAACGACGCGCCGCTCTACGTGTCACTCCTCATCGACCTGAACGACGACGGTGACTTCGCTGACCCGGGTGAGGTCAAGGCTATGGCGGCCGAGATACCCGGCGACGAGACCTACTACAACGGCAACACCTACAGCGTCGCGGTGACGCCCGCAAAGGCCGGCGACAACCAGCTCGACTACCGCTTCGAGGCCTCCGACGGGGGCACAGGGGTCTCCACTTCGCCAACCAGAACGATCACCGTAGAAAACGCCGTGCCTGGTCTTCTCTGGACCGGCGAGACAGGGTTCACGTCTGACGGCGTCGCCCCCAACGGCGGGACAACTGCCGTCACGAACTTCGAGTTCCGGGTCACCTACCGCGACAGCGACGGCGAGGGGCCATCCGGCGGTGCACCTTCGCTTCTCATCGACACGGACGACGACGGCGACTACGCAGATGAGCTCGGCATCCCCATGACAGACATGGGAGACCCCAGCGTCGTGACGGGCAAACGCTTCAATCACACGACGACGTTGACTCGTCCGAGTGACGACACGCTCAACTACTACTTCGAGGCCTCGGACGGCACATCAACCACCGTGTCAGACATCTCGACCGTGACCGTACTGCCCGACGTCAACGTCGCACCCTCGCTCGCGTGGACCGGAGAAACCGAGTACGCGGACGACGGCGTCGATCCAGAGAATCAGGCGTCGACCAAGCCGTTTGACTTCCGCATCGAGTACACGGACGCCAACAACGATCCTCCGAGTACGACGCAGGTGTGGATTGATCTCGATGACAGTGACACGTACGACCCCGGCGAGAAGTTCCCTATGGATGACCTCGTGGCCGTCGATGACCCGGATATGGCTGACGGTGACTACACCAACGGCGAGATCTTTGCCGAGACGCGGAACATCCCCTACGCAGGTGACGGCACGATCAAGTACTGCTTCCACTTCGAAGACGACAGCTCCACTGCGGCGACCGGCGTGCAAGAGACCGATCGCACCCTGTCTGTCTACACCGCGCTCTACGTGCCCTCTGAGTATGCAACGATCCAGCTTGCGGTCATGGCAGCGAACACCAGCGACACCGTACTGGTCGACGACGGTACCTACGATGGATTCGCGTTCCACAACAGGGACATCACCGTAGAGTCGGTGAATGGCCCCGCGAGTACCATCATCCAGCAGTCGGGCGGTACTGCTGTCAACTTCGACTACTACCTCAGCAATCCATCGGACTCGACCCTGTCAGGCTTCACCATCCAGAACAGCGACTACGGAGTCTTCTCCAATCTCAGTAGCGTGAACGTCGAAAACTGCATCATCGATGGGAACGCCGTAGGCGTCTACTGCCAGAACGGCAACGGACGATCCGTCACAATCGACGGATGCACCATCAGCAACAGCACTGACTTCGGGATTCGAGCGCTCAACAGCACTATCGACCTTCGTGTGTACGACACATTGTTCCAGGACAACTCCAACACCGGCAACGGGAGTTGCCTGCGGGAGGGTGGCGGCGTCTCGACCTTCAGTGGTTGCACGTTCGATGGCAACTCGGCTGCGGGCCAAGGCGGAGCGCTTTACGTCACGGGTGCAGGTGACGTCAACTTGCGCGACTGTGAGTTCACCAACAATACTTCCGGTGCCGAAGGTGGCGCGATCTACTTCTATGGCAACGTAGACGGAACCAATGCCTGGATCGATCGTTGTGTGTTCGCCGGGAACAGCGCTGCGAACGGTGGCGCTATCTACACCGGGATGGGGGACTACGAGATTACCAACTGCACGTTCAGCGGCAACCTGGCCACGGGGCAGGCCGGTGGTATCTACACATCCTTCATCGGCCACCCCACGATCACCAACTGCACCTTCAGCGGCAACCGCGCGGCGTATGGGGGAGGCATCTACTCGATAACGAACGGGCTGCTGCGAATTCACAACTGCGTGCTATGGAGCAATGACTCATCCCAAACTGTGAACGACCAGATCGACGGTGAATATCTCACGACTGTCGAAGTCCAGTACACCGACATCGCACAGACATCCACCCTCTTCGCCAACCAGGTCGGCAACATTCACACCGACCCCTCCTTCGTGAACCCGGTCTCGCCTTCCTCGGCACCAACGACGATGGGTGACTATCACCTGCAGGGCGATTCGCCGTGTGAGGGTGCCGCGAGCGCCACACATGCCCCGGCAGATGACATCGACGGAGACGAGAGACCCGAAGGCAGCGGCGACGACATGGGTTCGGACGAGATAGTGGCGTCCGCACTCAGAATCGCGATGTCGGCGCCACACCCGCCGCCACTCCCGGCGCCACCGGACTTGTCCAAGCTCGTGGGCGAATCACTTCCGTACATCCTCGATGAGCCCGACATGTCGATCACGCTTGCCGCTCAGACACCTGATGAGGAGCCTGAGCCGTCCGTGGACACGCGCCTCACGACCACGCCATCGCCCGCACCGACCCCCGTGCGACGTGTTCCTCCAGCAACTCCGCTCGCCGCCGGGATGGCATCGGTTCTCGTATTCGGCGGGTATCGCGTGCTGCAGGTGCTTCGCCGGTAGTCAGATGCGGTGACCGCCGGCACGCAGACGGCCACGATGGTCGGGTCATACTTGCTGCCCGCATTGCGCCTGATCTCTTCGAGTGCCGCCTCGATACCGAGAGCTGGCCGGTACGGTCGGTGTGAGGCCCCGTGTCCGTTTGTATCCGGAGGTGACCATTGACGGGGCTACCTGCCGCGCCTACCGCTGACCCGGGTGGCGCCCTCTTCCTGCGACCATCGTCCACGCCAGTGGCAGGACCGAGCCGCCCATCAGGAGCCTGCCGAAGCCAGGTTCCGGGCCGTAGAGGATCGCGCCGGCGATCAGCATTGCGGCGAATGCCGCCACGCCCGCCAGCCGACCGACTGCCCGCTCCACACCACGCACCCGCATGTTGAGAAGCGGAGTCTGCACGCTCAGGTCGCCGCGCTCGATCGTTGTCAGCACGCGGTCGACTCGAGCGGGGAGAGCGATCAGCGTCTTGCCGATATTCGTGGCTTCGGCAAGGATCGTTTCCCACGTCGACCCGTCGTCATCGTCGGAGACGAGCTTCGAGGCGTAGGGCGCGATCGAGGACCACAGGTTGAACTCGGGATCGAGTCCGGTGCACATCCCGG
>JAENZW010000132.1 GCA_016841065.1 Actinomycetota bacterium | reverse complement strand
ACTCGCACGCGCGTTCGAGGGTGACCGTCCGGCGCTCGTGTGCTACCTGATGGCCGGCTATCCGACGCGCGAGGAGTCTCTCGACGCCCTGCGGGCAACGGCTTCGGCAGGAGCGGACCTGATCGAGCTCGGCGTGCCGTACAGCGACGCGCTCGCGGACGGCCCCGTGATCGTTCGTGCAGCCCACGAAGCGATGAAAGCCGCACCCGATGGCTTCGGGCTCGCAGAGGCGATTGACCTGGCCGCGGCGTTCCTCGAGGACCCGGGCGTGGCCGAGGCCCCGCCGCTCGCGCTCATGACCTACCTGAATCCGATTCTGCGGATGGGTGTCGAACTGGCGGCCGAGCGCATGCGCGGGGCCGGCATCGCCGGGGTGATCATCCCCGACATGCCGCCCGAGGTTGCCGAAGAATGGCTGTGTGCTTCTCGCGCGAACGGCCTGGACACGGTGTTCCTGGTGGCCCCTACTTCGACCTCCGAGCGGCTAGCGAAGGCCGGCGAGATGTCGAGCGGGTTCGTGTACTGTGTGTCGACGACCGGCGTGACCGGCGAGCGAGGCGAGCTTTCTGCCGAAATCGGACCTCTCGTCGAGCGGGTCCGCGCACACACGACGCTGCCGATCGCCGTGGGTTTCGGTGTAGGAACACCGGAGCAGGCGGCGGTTGTCTCCCGGATGGCCGACGGCGTGATCGTCGGTTCGGCGATAGTCCGGCGCCAGCACGACGTCGCGGAGCTGCGCAGCTTCGTCTCGGCACTCGCGGAAAGCGTACACGGGTGCGATGCGCCCGCGGGGACTGTATGATGGCTACTCGACAGCCCCCATCGCTACGACCGGAGTGGAGTATGAGACGCACTGCAGCAGTTTGGGTCGTGGTTCTTCTGTGCGCGGTCCTGCTTGTCGGCTGCAACGGACAGAAGAGCTCTGGTGGAGACTCTTCCGGCACGGACAGTGGCGAGGAGTACCTGATCGGCGAGATTATCGTGGTCGGGACGCTCACGGTGAAGTTGAACGGGGTGCGTCGTTTGCCGACGGACGAATTCGACATTCCGACGGACCCTAACAACACCTTTGTCGCGGTCGATGTCACGCTCGAGAACACTGGTTCCGGCTCCGAGACGATCGGTGTGCAATCGCAGTTCTCTCTGATTGACATCGCTGGCCAAGAGGCCGCTCATGCCAAGCACGGCGAGGCGCACGTGCTTGGCGAGGACGAACTCAGCACGGGACGCACGCGCCGGGGGGAAGTCGTCTTCGAGGTGCCGCCGGACTCCCAGGGTCTGAAGTTGGTCTTCGACCCCGTGCGAAAGGGTTCTGGTGTCGTCACGTGGGGCATTGGCGACCTGGCCAACATCAAGTAGGGGCAGCGCGGGGTTTTCGCAACGGCCCGGAACACCCTTGTTCCGATACCCCATGGGGTATAAACTTAGTCGCGTGGGTGCTATGCTTCGCGATGGCGGGATGAGGAGAGGTGTGCGGCATGCGGGTAGTCCTGGCGCAGATCGACACGACGGTCGGCGACATCACAGGCAACGTCCAGAAGATCCTCGAGACGCTGTCGCGTGCCAACGATCTGGGGGCCGGGTTCACCATCTTTCCGGAGCTCACGATCACGGGCTATCCACCGGAGGATCTTCTCGCCAAGCCACACTTCGTCGAAGCGAATCTCGATGCTCTCGAACAGGTCGCAGCCGCATGCGGGAACGCCGCCATCGTTGGGTTCGTGGATCGGATCGATGACAGGCTCTACAACGCGGCGGCCCTGTGCGGCAACAACCGTGTTCTTCGCGTATATCACAAGCGCCAGCTACCCAACTACGGAGTCTTCGACGAGCGCAGGTACTTCACACCCGGCGAGGATCCGGGCCTCATCGAACTCGGGGGCACGATGTTCGCCGCGACGGTGTGCGAGGACATATGGGTTCCCGAGATCGCTGCGGAACTTGCGGAGGAGAGCGCGCAGGTCATCTTCAACATCTCAGCATCGCCGTTCCATGCCGGCAAGGGTGACGAACGCGAAGAGATGTTGCGCGCCAGGGCGCGTGACAACAACATCTGGCTTGCCTACTGCAACCTCGTGGGAGGTCAGGACGAGCTTGTGTTCGACGGCCGGTCACTCATCGTCTCGCCAACGGGTGATGTCGTCGCGCGCGGCGCATCGTTTGAAGAGGATCTGGTGTTGGCGGACTTCGCGCCACAGGGCAGACTTGGGGCGGCAGAGCACATGGAGCCGGTCCCCGACGCCGAAGAGGAAGTCTACCGCGCGCTGACACTCGGTCTGCGCGACTACGTGCACAAGAATGGATTCACCGACGTCGTGCTCGGCCTGTCCGGCGGGATCGACTCCGCGTTGACCGCCACCATCGCAGCGGACGCACTGGGCGCCGAGCACGTCCACGGCGTTCTCATGCCGAGCCGCTACTCATCCGAAGGTAGTCTCGTCGACTCGCGTACACTTGCCGCGGCGCTCGGCATCGAAGCGATGGAACTCCCGATCGAGGGGCCGCACGGCTCATTCGAGAGCGCGATGACCGGCGTCTTCGAGGGCACGGAGCCCGACGTCACCGAGGAGAACCTGCAAGCACGCGTGCGCGGCACGCTGCTCATGGCCTTGTCGAACAAGTTTGGGTGGCTGGTGCTTGCCACCGGAAACAAGAGCGAGCTTTCGGTCGGCTACTCGACGCTCTATGGCGACATGGTCGGAGGTTTTGCCCCGATTAAGGACCTCTTCAAGACGCGCGTCTACGACCTGGCCCGGTGGCGAAACGGGCAGCCCGGAGGTCCGGTGATTCCTTCGGCGGTGCTGACGAAGGCACCCAGTGCAGAGTTGCGCCCAGACCAGACGGACCAGGATTCTCTGCCACCGTACGACGTGCTCGACGGCATTCTCGAGCGCTACGTCGAAGGTGATCGCTCGATCGACGAGATCGTATCGGATGGATTCGATCTGCCAACCGTCGAGCGCGTCGCCCGGATGGTAGACGGCGCAGAATACAAGCGCCGGCAGGGCCCGCTGGGCATCAAGACCACCCCCAAGGCGTTTGGCAAGGACCGCCGGATGCCGGTCACGAATCGCTTTCGGGGGTAGGGCATGGCGGGCAGCGATCCGTCTCCGGCCGTCGAGCTGCGACACATCCACCCGGATACGCCTGAATACGACGAGGCGCGCGAACTGCGCTACCAGTGTTTGTACGCGCACCTCGGACTTCCGTACGAACTCATCGAGGACACCGACGGGCGCACGTACCAACACCTGGCCGCGTTCGAGCCGGACGGGCGGATCGTCGGATACGCGCGGATTCACCTGCAGGAAGACGACTGCCGGGTATTCCAGGTCTGCGTGGCCTCTCACCGTCGCCGCCAAGGAATCGCGACGACGCTGATGCGCGAGCTCATGAGACTCGCCACTGAGCTCGGCAGGACCGAGATGACCCTCGACGCGCGCGTGCACGCAATACCGCTCTACGAGGGACTGGGCTTCGTCGCCGAAGGCGAGGAGTTCCTCTCGGAGCGCACCGGGACGCCTCACCGGGCAATGCGCTGCGTGCTCGGCGGCACGCTCTGACTCGCCCCTGTGCACCCTGCTGTCTGGCGTTCGCCTGTAGCTTGTCCTAATCTGGTCAGGCGGGTTTGGCGCTGCGGGGGTACATGCTGAACGAGGGCTCCACACCCGTGTCACGTACACCGAGTCAGCAGGAGGTACGAGTATGCCGAAGATCACGCGCGACCAGGTTCGCGTACCCGCGGACGTGCCCGCGGAGTCTCGCGAGACCTACATCGACAACTACATGGCTGCGACCCGCGGGTCGGGCCGTCTGATGCTCTACGCCTGCGATCAGAAGATCGAGCACATGAACGACGATTTCTTCGGCGAGAATATCGACCCCGCCGATGCGAACCCGGAGCACCTGTTCCGCATTGGTTCGCAGGGCGTCGTCGGCGTTCTCGCTGGTCAGCGTGGGCTAGTGGCCCGGTACGCCGCCGACTACCCGGACATCAACTACCTGGTGAAGATGAACTCCAAGACTCACCTTGTGAAGACAAAGCAGGACGATCCGTACAGCCCGCAGCTGTACGACATCGCGACCGTTCTGGACATGCGTGACAATGGCGTGAACGTCGTCGGCATCGGCTACACGGTGTATGCGGGCTCCGAGTACGAGTCATCGATGATGACCGAGGCCGGACAGCTCGTCGCTGACGCGCACTTCGCGGGACTCGTCGTCGTGCTGTGGATGTACCCGCGCGGCAAGGCCGTCGAGAACGAAAAGGACGCGCACCTCATCGCCGGTGCAGCCGCCGTCGGTCACTGCCTGGGTGCGGACTTCGTCAAGGTCAACCCGCCGAAGGGTACCGACGACAAGTCTTCGGCGGAACTGCTGACGCAGGCCTCGATGGCCGCGGGTTGCATGGAAGTCGGCGGCACACCTGGTATCGTCGGCTTCAAGGGCACCGGTCTCGTGTGTGCCGGCGGCTCGACGGTCGATGCCGGAACGTTCCTCAGCCAGCTGTGGGAGCAGATCCACGTCGGCGGTGCGGTCGGCAACGCCACCGGGCGCAACCTGCATCAGCGGTCGCTGGATGAGGCCGTGCGCCTCACGAAAGCCATCTCAGCCATCACGATGGGCGACTACGACGCGGAGCGTGCGCTGAAGGTATTCGAGGGTGCGGAGGACTTCACGGTCTAGCGTCGCGCCCGTGAAGCATACCGAGTATCATGTGCGGCACCGTCCGGTCGAGACCGGGCGGTGCCGTGATAAACGGGGAGGAGTGAGCCCCATCGCCGCGGACGACCGTAGTCGGACGCCCGGACGGGACTGACATAGATGTCGATTGCTGACTGGTTCAAGGAGCGCGAGGACAACAAGTACACGCCCGTGAACGGCGCATCCCCCAAGGGAGATGTGCCCGAAGGCGTGTGGACGAAGTGCGAATCGTGCAAGCGCATCATCTACGAGGGCGAACTTGCCGAAAACCGGCGGGTTTGCCCCTACTGCAGCCACCATTTCCCCGTCGGCGCCCACGAGCGCATCGCGCAGTTGGCCGACGAGGACTCCTTCAGCGAGATCGACGCGACCATGACGTCGGCGGATCCGCTGGAGTTCGTGGCGGCGAAGTCCTACACGCAGAGCATCTCTTCGGCGAAGGAGAAGTCCGGGCTTGCCGAAGCCATCGTCGTCGGACGCGCCACGATCGGTGGGCATCCAGTGGTTGTCGCGGCGATGGACTTCCGGTTCGTCGGTGCCTCGATGGGCTCGGTCGTGGGCGAGAAGGTTGCGCGCGCGTTCGAGCTGGCGCAGTCGGAGGGTCGCGGCGTTGTGTGCGCGATCGCGTCCGGCGGCGCGCGCATG
>JAENZW010000131.1 GCA_016841065.1 Actinomycetota bacterium | reverse complement strand
GACCTGGTCCGCGCGGCGAGACGGCGCCTGGGGCAAGGCTAGTTGGGCGCGGTCGCATCCGGATGGCGCTCCCGCTGTCCACGCGGTACGCACGCGGTACACTAGACGCAGCTGTCCGGTGCGACTCTGGGGAGGGCGCACGCCATGAAAGACGCTAGTCGGTTGACTCCCGTCCTGATTCTCACTGCATTCTGCTTGGTTGCGGCCACGGCGTGTGGCACATCCGTCACGCAGACCCCAACCGCTTCGAGTGTCGCCGTGAAGACGACCGACACGACGCTGTGGCCGATTGAGGCCGAAGACGGTTTCGGGTTCATCGACGTCGAGGGAACCGTGGTCATAGAGCCGCAGTTTGCTGAGGCGGGGCCGATGTTTCTCGGCTTGGCCCCCGTGAGGATCGACAGCGCGCCCGATGGGCTGTGGGGCTATGCAGACAACAGCGGCGAGATGGTCATCGAGCCGCAGTACGAAGATGCGATGTCCTTCTCGGCCGACGGTCTGGCCAGGGTCTTGTCGGACGGTCTGTACGGATACATCGATACGAACGGGGACATGGTCATCGAGCCGAGATTCGCGGACGCTGCCGGGTTCTTCGAGGGCCTGGCGGTTGTCCAGCCGGAAGCCGACGGCCCCGTCGGCCTCATCGACACAGGCGGCGAGTGGGTGCTCGAGCCGACCCGTGATGGAGTCGGCATCATGAGATCAGGCCTGGCGCCCGCGTTCGACGAGGACTCCGGTCTCTATGGCTACATCGACCGGACCGATGCCTGGGTGATCGAGCCGGCGTTCGAGGCAGCCTACGATTTCGGTAGCGATGGTCGCGCCATGATCGCGGACGGCGGTCTATATGGCTACATCGGACTCGATGGGGACATCGCCATCGAGCCGGCGTTCGAGTGGGCATCCACGTTCGAAAAGGGCCTTGCACCCGCCAGACTGCCTGGCGAACTCTGTGGCTACATCGGTCCGGACGGTGCGTGGGTCATCGACCCGCAATTCGACGACGGCGGATCGTTCTTTGAGGATCTTGCACCGGTCGTCAAGGATGACAGGGTCTCCTGGATGAATGTCGATGGCACGATTGTGTGGTAGAGGGCCGGGCCCGGGCCTCGCTGTCCTTTCGGCAGGTCAGGTCTCCGGCGTGCGCCAACGCTCGAGCCACCAGTCGACCGAGCGGTTCATCTCACGCATGAAGGGCGACGTGTACTTGCGCGCATAGACCGCCTGCGGGTAGTTGGAGATGCCCGGCTTGAAGCCATGGGGCGCGTACTCGCGCGCAAGGTCTTCGGAGACTTCCTGTAGCTCGTCGGTGGAGAGGCGATGGTAGCGGTCGCGCATCACGACGTGCTCTTCCTGGCGGGGAACGGGCTGACGCTGCGCGGCAGGACGCCCGAAGGTGAGCATTGCGATCGGCATCGCATGCTGCGGGATGTCGAGCAGGCGGCAGTGCTCTTCGGCCTGCTCGAGAATGTCGCCGATGTAGCACGAGCCGATGCCGAGCGACTCGGCCGCGATGACCGCATTCTGCGCCGCGATGAGCGCGTCGGAGCACGCGAGCATGAGGTCGCCGGTACCGGGGGTCATGCGATGTTCGACGCCCTCGACTGCGTCGACGTCACTCGCCGCGAATAGATCGATCCACTTCTGGAGGTCGGCGAGGAACAGGAGCACCCACGGCGCCTTCGCGATGAAGGGCTGGTCGTCGCAGGTTGCGGCGAGGCGGTCCTTGAGCGCCTGGTCCTCGATCTCGACGATCGAGTAGAGCATGAGGTTGCCTGCGGTCGGCGCCCGCATCGCGGTGTGAAGGATCGCGGCCTTCTCTTCGGCAGTGATCGGCTTGTCCGAGTACACGCGCGTAGAACAGCGCGCGTTCATGAGTTCGATGGTCGGGTTCGTGGCTCTCATCTCCCGTCGGGTCTGCGGCGCAGGTCGCCAGCATGTCCTCCCGTCAGCATACCCAGTCAGCGGAATTGGACGCGCTTTCGCGTGTGCGGGTTGCCGTATCCACTGTCACACAGGTATTGCGAAGGAATCGCCTCGTGCCGATACATGAGTTAGGCTTAAGACAGCAGCGTAGGCGGCGCAGCAGGGGCAATGGCTGTCGTCGATTCTGCTATCTGCGTTGCCTGGAACGTACATTGATGAAGACTAGGGCCAGAGTGGGCATGAACGGGCACTCAAATAACCGACGCAATCCCCCCGCGCCTCACCGCAGCGTGCGAGCGTTCGCTCTCCTGGCGCTCGTGATCGCTGCTCTAGGCCTGATCGTTCTGCCGGTCTTGAGTCGCCAGCGAGCCGACCACGGGCCGCTCGCTTCGTCATCGACCGGTCTCGGACAGCTGACCGCCGAAGCCCCGCCGTCCAACGCCGACGACAGCGGGGGTCCGGCTGTGAATGGGAACGGGACGCTCCGTCCAGATGGCGCCGACGACAGCTTGGGGCCAGCCGATTCTACGCGTTCACCGGTGCTGCCTGACCGCCGCAGCTCGGACGTTCGCGGACCGTCGGGGGATGCGGGCTCATCGCAGGGCGGTTCGTCTTCACCCGATTCCCCCCCGGCGCCACCGGCTGATTCGGACCCGTCGCCCGAACCCACCCAGTCACCTGAGCCCGATCCCGAACCCGAGCCCGAGGTGGAGCCGGTACACGCTCCGGAGTCGTTCGTCGTCGTCGCCGCGCATCAGGCGAACCTTCTGACATGGTCTGTGCCGACAGCCGGCACGCTTCCGTCCGGGTTCGTCGTCGAGCGATCGACGAGTGTGATCGGTTCGTTCGCAGAGGTGGCATCGCTGACTGCCGCTGCAACTCAATGCAGCGATCCGGCCACCCAGACGGGCTACGTGTACTACCGCGTCTCATCACTCGATGACTCGGGGGAGATCGTTGCCTCCAGCGCCATTGTGCGCAACGACCGCGTCCTGATGCGTGAGACGGTCGGTCCTGGCGGGTCGACGCTCGTCGCGTCCAACGGCGAGGTCGAGCTCCAGATTCCCGCCGGGGCCCTCGAGGAAACCACAGCTATTCAAGTGAGAGAAACGGCCGACGCACCGCGTGTCGTCGGGGCCTATCAGCTTGCCTCCACCTACGACCTCACGCCGGACGGACTCACGTTCGCCATACCTGCGAAGCTTCGAATCGCCTATACGGTGCCCGCCACCCATTTCATGGTGGGCGAGACGCTCGAGGACGCTCTCGAGTTGATGACGTACGACGAGGGCGCGGACGAGTGGACCGTCGTGCCAAGTCAACTCTCGGCCGGAGAGCAGATGCTCGAGGGTTCCATACGTCACTTCTCGTACTGGTCTGGAGCATCGATCCAGCCACACGGCACGACGCCGACCAAGACATCGTACTGTTCGGGCATCTGCCACAACCTGGTGGATGCGCCAGGGTCGCCCGACGTCATTCCCACCCGCGACAAGCAGGTCTGCTACAACTGCCACGGCAACGCCGCGAGCGACCTGCCTCCTGCCGGCGCCAGCGGTCCCAACATCGAGGCCGACCTGCTCGATGCGAGCGACCAGACGTACCGGTCGGGCAAGGACTCCAGGCACCCTGTCCAGAGCGGCGATCTTGACTGCACGTCGTGTCACGATCCGCACAGAAACCCGGGTGACGGATACACGTACCTGCTCAGGTCCTACGACGCGGTTACCGGTAGGGCGGTCTACTCGAAGCCGGGACAACCCGTCGGCAATGCGTATTGCTGGACATGCCACGGGACCAAAGCCAACGCTCGCATCGAGGCGGCCGTGCCCGGGTACTGGGCGCGAACCGGCAACAAGAAGACAAGGCTCGTCGGGACTCCGCATGCGACCGTTGCCGCGCCCAACGCGACCGGGATCACCTGTTCGGCATGTCACGGGTCGCACGGTGCGACCTCGACGGCACTCATCGCATCCAGGACCCTGAATGGCGATCTGGTCACCGGCAACGACCAGACTCTGTGTCTCGCCTGTCACGACTATGCGGTCGGCGCGTACCCGGGCGATGCCGTGTACACGCAGACGCGGCACTCCACGGTAGCGGTGTCCTCCAAGGCGGCCACGGGCTGGCCGACATCCGAATCCGCAGCCGGGGCCTGCCAGAACTGCCACGATCCCCACGGGTCCGCCAACGCAGACTATCTACGTGCGTCGCGCAAGAATCTGTGCGCGGGATGCCACGACGTTGCCGGTCTGACGTACCCGGTCGACTACTCGTACCAGGGCGGCGATGCCTACTCCTTCTCCGGGCACGGCGATATCTCGGGCACGCTGTCGTGGACGAGACTGACGACCGATTCGGACGACTTCCAGGCGTGGCAAGGGACGACCTTGCCGACTCCTTCGGCTCCTGGCACCCCGGTCAGCGTGGCCGAAGCGAGCGCGCTTCGCAGCATCGACGGCGACAGACTAGTCACCAACCTGACAGGTGTGACCGGCGGGTCGGACTACCAGATGTACCGATTCCGTGTCGGCGCCGACGCTGCATCGTTGCGTTCGATGACCGTGCGCTGGGCGGGATTCGGCGAAGCGGTCGCGGGATTCCCGACGTCGGTGCACGTCTGGAACGAGACGTTGGGTGGCGGCGCAGGCGGTTGGCAGCAGTTGTCTTCGGGCAATTGGGGCAACCTCACCGAGACCAGGAACACGCTGACGACGCCCGCCAACTACGTCGACGCAAGCGGCTACGTGTACGTGATGGCGCAGGCACTCAACAACGTCGATGCCGACATCATCTCCGGTCCCACGTTGAACCAGGTCAACGCCACGACGGTGAGAGTCTCGTGGACTACCCGCGGACCGTCGAGCAGCTGGGTCGACTACGGAGCGACGTCGGCGTACGGCACGACGACCGGGACTGACACGCGGACTACGTCCCACGCGGTGAACGTCTCGGTCGTGGCTACAGCCACCTACCACTACCGCGTGCGGTCAACGGACAGGGATGGCGAGTCGGATGAGTCCGTGGACTCCGTCTTCGGCGTTCCGTCTCCGACGCTTGTGGCCATTGCAGACGGTACCTACGATCCGCCTGGACCCATCCCGATCACGTTCAGCTGGTCGATGAGCGACACCACGCGCGCGCCGTACACGTACCAGTTCTACGTGTCGGGGCCTGCCGGATACACGTATGCATCCGAGTGGATGAGCGCGACCAGCCGCCAGCTGAACCTCGGATTCGGGACGTACAACTGGGGTGTTCGCGCGAAGGACGCGAATGGAGATATCAGCGTCTGGACCCCGTGGGACACCTTCATCCTGTATGAATGGACCGGCTCGTGCCCCTTCCTGTTCTCGTGGGACGGCGAGTCGTTCGGCTGGGAGGGCGACCTCTACACGACCGGGAAGCTCGCGAGCCCGCGCGCGGCCGGCACGTACCAGAAGCCGAACCCCAACGACTACTACGTGCTCGATCGCGACCTCGTGTCGCGCGACGGCGCGC
>JAENZW010000130.1 GCA_016841065.1 Actinomycetota bacterium | reverse complement strand
ATGTCACTCCGCCTCCCCCTCTTCGGCGACACGCTTGAGCGCCGAAACCTCTTCGGCGCACAGCTCCCGCCACTCCCCCTCGCGCAGCCCGGTCACGGAAATCGGGCCGAACGATTCGCGATGCAACTCAATCACAGGATGCCAGATTGCACCGAACATGCGCTTCACCTGACGCTTGCGCCCCTCGGTGATCGTGACCTCCAGGGTGCACTCCGCGGGATCACAGTGAAGGATGCGTACTTGCGCGGGCTTCGTGGGGCCGTCGTCGAGCTTGATCCCCGAGCGAAGGCGCCTGAGCTTGTCCTCGGCAGGGATGCCCTGGACGAGCACGCGGTACGTCTTTGCCACGTGATATCGCGGATGCAACAGGCGATGTGAGAGTTCGCCGTCGGTTGTGAACAGCAGCAGGCCGGTCGTGTCCAGGTCCAGACGGCCGACTGGGAAGAGTCCCGGGATGTCGTCGGGGACGAGTTCGCGCACGGTCGGGCGGCCCTGGGGGTCATCCATCGTGGTCACGTAGCCGGCGGGCTTGTTGAGTACGACGTATCGCGGTTCGTCGCCGAGGCGCACTTCGCGACCATCGACAGTGACGACGTCGCATGTCGGATCGACCTTCGAGCCAAGTTCGGTTACAACGATGCCGTTGACAGCGACGCGGCCGGCGGTCATCAGGTCCTCGGACCCTCGTCGAGACGCCGCCCCCGCGCGTGCGAGGAACTTCTGCAGCCGCATAGGGACGATGCGCTCGTCCGGTGGCTGACCCGGTGTCGGGCGCTTCAGGGGCATGGCTAGTCGGTCTCTTCGGAATCCTCGTCGGAGACCTGCTCAGGGACGACACCGGCGGCTTCTTCGTTCGCTTCGGCGTCGTCAGCGAGCTCATCGGCAAACGAGGAGCCATCGAGGGCGTTCAGACGCTCGCGGATCGCCCGCTGCGTCTCGGGGTCCGGCGCGAACTCCTCCAGGGGTGGCAGCTCACCGAGGTCCTTCAGGCCGAACTTCTCAAGGAAGGCACGTGTGGTGCCGTAGAGGATCGCGTTGCCCTGGTTCTTGTCGCGACCGGTCTCACGAACCAAGCCCTTGTCCACGAGCGAGCTGATGACACCCTCCGAGTTCACTCCGCGGACCGCGTTGACGCCGGCGCGGGTCACCGGCTGGTGGTAGGCAATCACGGCAAGCGCCTCCAGGGCCGCCTGCGAGAGACGTCGGGTGTCCCACGACAGCACATACTGCTCAATCTGCTCGTGATATGCGGGGTGCGTATAGAGCCGCCATCCGCCAGCGACCTCACGAAGCTGGAAGCCGCGTTCCTCGCGCGCGAACTCCTCGGTGATGTGATCGAGCACGGCCTTCACGTGGGCCTCGGTGTCGTCGAGAACGCGGGCGATCCTGGCGGTGGACACCGGCTCGTCCGATACGAACAGCAGCGCCTCAACAGCACCACGAAGCTGAGTCGGGATGTCCACGCTAGTCCTCCTCTGTTTCAACCGCGAAGGGCCGTGATGCGGCCTCTTCGTCGATGAGCGTCAACACGATGTCGTCGAACATGACGTCCTGGCGGAGTCCCGCCACGCCACGCTTGTAAAGCTCGAGGATCGCCAGCAGAGTCACAACTATGAACTCGGGCCGCGGATCTTCGGCAATCAGCTCCCGGAAGCTCATCGTGCGTCGGAGCAACAGCGAGCGGCAGACGCTCTCGGCGTGCAGCTCGAGGGAGATCGGCGCCGCTGCCACGTGCTCCGCTTGCAGGAGGAATACGTTGCGACGGTGCTCGAGGTCGGCGCAGATGACCGCTAATCCCCGCAGGGTCACGCCCTCGAGGTAGTCGGGCATCAGCTTGACGAAGCCCTCTTCGATACCGGCCTGGCGCGGATGCATGCGGGCCTGCGCCTCCATTCGCGCGCTGATCTCGCCCGCGATGTTCTTGAACTGCTTGTAGGCCAGAAGTCGCGCGATCAGCAGATCGCGGGCCTCTTCCGGCGACAGGTCGTCGAGTTCATCGCCGACGTACTCGAGCTCCTGCGGCAACAGGCTCGCGGCCTTGATCTCCAGCAGCGTTGCCGCAACCAGGAGGAAGTCGCTCGCCACGTCGAGGTCGAGTTCCTCCATCCGGTCGACGTGCTCCATGTACTGGTCGGTGATCTCGTTGACCGAGATCGTGCTCACGTCCAGCTTCTGACGCGACACGAGGTGGAGCAGTAGATCGAACGGACCCTCGAAAGCAACTGTCTTGACGCGGTACGCCATCGTCGCAGCGCTACCCGGCGTCGACGTGCATTGCGCGTCGGACCTGGCCCATCAGCTCGTCGATCGCCGGGCGCACCCGCGCCGCACCGTTCTCGAGGACCTCCCAGGCGTAGTCGGGACGCGAGGCCATCTCGGCACGACGCTCGCGGAAATCGCGCAGATAGCCGTTGAGGTCCTCGATGAGCTTCTTCTTGTGCGCGACGCACCCGCACGACGCGTCGCGACAGCACGAGTCGAACTCGGCGATCACGTCCTCGTCACCCACGAGCTTGTGGATCTGGTGCAACGGACAGATGTCGGGATCGCCCGGATCCGTCTTCAGCTTGCGGGCGGGGTCGGTCATCATGCTCATGACCTTGGCAGACGTCTCGTCTTCGGACTCCGAGAGGTAGATTGCGTTGCCGTAGGACTTGCTCATCTTGCGACCGTCCGTACCCGGCACGCGGGCGCCTTCCCTGGCGATCTTGGCGGCCGGCTCGACGAGCAGGTCGCCGTACTGACCGTTGAATCGCCGAACGACCTCGCGGGTGAGCTCGAGATGCGGCAACTGGTCCTCGCCGACAGGCACGATATCGCCCTTCACGATGGCGATGTCGGCCGCCTGCAGCAGCGGGTAGAGGAAGAATCCGGCGTTGCTCAGGTCCTTTTCGGTGATCTGCTCGCGCTGCTCCTTGTAGCTAGGGACTCGCTCGAGCCAGGTCATCGGCGTGACCATCGTGAGATAGAGCGTCAGCTCGGCGACCTCGGGGACGTCGGACTGCCGGTAGATCGTCGCCTTCTCCGGGTCGATGCCCGCCGCGATCCAGTCGAGCACCATCTCTTCGGTGTAGCGACGGATCGAGTGGGTGTCCTGCCAGTCACTCGTGAGCGCATGCCAGTCAGCCACGAAGTAGTACGCCTCGAACTCCTCTTGAAGCTCGCACATGTTCAGCAGGTTGCCGAACCAGTGGCCCAGCGTAAGAAGGCCGGTGGGCCGGTATCCGGTCAGAATGCGTTTCTTCGGCATAGAGAGGTGACTCCTCGCAGTCAGCACGGGTAGGCGGCTAGGACGTGCATCGGATTGTACCGCACGGCGGGACCGCCGCGGGTCCTACACGATGCCCGTAAACAGCCGCAATAGCGGCAGCACAGTCACGCTCAAGTAGGTATTGAAGGGGTCAAACCCCAGGAACCGCGGCGCGAGCCACAGAAGCCCGAACAGAATGACGAATCCGTACCGCTCGACCTTCACGTACGTTCGCATGGCCGAATCGCTCAAGAACAGCGGTAGGACGCGCGAGCCGTCCAGCGGAGGCAGCGGAATCAGGTTGAAGGCCATGAGTATCAGATTCATGTAGGCGAAGTAGTAGAAGGCCACCCAGACATACCCGACCCAGTCGCCCAGGAACTGCCCGGGAACAGCACCTATCAAGCGGACCCCAATACCTCCGGCCAGGGCGAGCAACAGGTTCGTGCTCGGACCGGCAATCCCCGTCAGGAACATGCCTTTTCGGCGATCTTTGAAGTAGGAGGTGTTGACGGGGACTGGCTTTGCATATCCGAATCCGAAACCGAAGATGGCCACCATGAGCAACGGCAGGACTATGGTGCCGAAAGGATCGATGTGCTTGATCGGGTTGAGCGAGAGACGCCCTCGCATCTTGGCTGTCGGGTCACCCAGCAGATACGCCACGTACCCGTGCGAGACCTCGTGGAGGACGATGGCCGGTATCAGGACCCCATACGATATCGCCCGAATGATTAGCTCTTGCGAGTTCATGGATTAGGAGGCTCCGTTTCCCTGTGCACGTGTGAATCTCGCTGTGATTCGCTTGAGATTCGCGAGTTCCGCCTCTCGACCGACGGCCTTGCCGTCCAGCCGGTCGTCGAGGACCTGAGACAGTATAGAGGAGAACAGCGGCGACGGTACGAGCCCCATCTCCTTCAGGTCCTCTCCGCTCACTTCGGGCCTGACCCCGCACAGCACGTCGATGTAGCGCTCGATGCGTTCCCGCACGCGCGTCCCACCCACGCCCCACAGGTGCACGAGCGCCTCTTCGGGATACGTACGGAGCGCGTGGTAGAGGCGGCTGTCGCGCATCTTGCGCCCGTCCTTGAGCGTGCGCAGTACTGCCGAAGATCGCTCGGCGACCGCCACTGCGGGCTCCCCGTACTCCCGCCCGAAGCGCAGATGTCGAAGCCACAGCTCCGCCTCTCTGCGGGTCGCTCCGTGCGCCATCGATGCCACCAGCGCAACCCGACGGCGCGGCTGTCGCTGGAACTTCGGTGCGAGCGCCTTATAGGCGCGCGTCGTCGAGTCGACAGCCTCAAGGATCGCCCGCGTGTCCGCGTGCCCGTGAAGCACCAGGCCGAGCGCGCCGAGCTCCTGAAGCCGTTCGAAGACGGCAGCAGGAGCGTCCTCGTCGATTATGTCGAGCATCTCCTCGCGAATCCGCGCTCCGGAGACTTCCGCCAGCAGGTTCATCTCGACCGCCTGCCGTGCCAGATGCTCCGACGACGAGTCCATCCGGAATCCATAGCGCTGCTCGAATCGGGCCGCACGGAGCACGCGCGTGGGGTCCTCGACGAACGACAGCGTGTGAAGCACGCGCAGCGTCCCTCGCTCGAGGTCCTTCAGCCCGCCGAACGGGTCTGCTACCGCGCCGAAGCACTCGGGATTCAGACACGCTGCCATTGCATTGAGCGAGAAGTCCCTTCGGAACAGGTCCTGCCGAAGACTCGAGCGTTCGACCGTCGGCAGCGCCCCCGGCCGCGTGTAGTACTCGGTCCGTGCACTCGTGACGTCCACGTGAAGCGTGCGCGAGAGCACGAGCACCGCCGTGCCGAAGCGCCGGTGGATCTTCACGCGCGCGCCGAGGGTCTCGGCTGCCTTCTCGGCAAAGGCAACGCCGTCTCCTTCGATCACGACGTCCATATCGAGGTTCTTTCGGCCCAGTAGCATATCGCGGACGAACCCACCCACGACGTGTGCGCGCAGACCTTCGCTTTCCGCGAGCGTTCCCAGCGAGCGCAACGCCTGCCGCGCGTCTTCGGGCAGCAGCGATTCCAGCGACGACATGAACCGTTGCGTCGACTCCGTCCGCGCCCGAGGTACCTTGCGATCAAGATACTGGTCGCCGTGCTCGGCACGGAGCAGGTCCTTCCGTGTGACGATTCCGATGAGCCGGTCGCCGTCCAGCACAG
>JAENZW010000129.1 GCA_016841065.1 Actinomycetota bacterium | reverse complement strand
GAAGCCGCCGCCAGACGAGCCGCCTCCGCCGAAACCGCCCCCGGACGACCCTCCGCCGAAGCCACCGGAGGAGCTACCTCCGCCTCCGCTGCCCCACCCCTTGCCGCCCTTCGTCGACACCCAGAGGATGATCCCAACGACGAGGGCGAAGGCGCCGAAGACGAGGCAGACCGTCATCAGGCTACTCCTCGATTCCTCCTCGGCGACGCCCTGGATCGAGAGGTCCTCGTTGAGGGTGACACCGTACTCGTTGGTGACTTCGCGGACGATCGCGACATAGGCGTCCTCCACTCCGGCGGCGTAGTCGTTCTGCCTGAAGTGCGGGATCGCGTAGTCGTCGAGAATCTGGCCAGCCTTGCCATCGGGGATAGCGCCTTCGAGCCCGTAGCCGACCTCGATGCGGGCCTTTCGATCGTTGGGCGCGACGACCAGCAGCACGCCGTTGTTCTTCTCTTTGTGCCCGACCCCGAGTTCGCGGAAGCGCTTCGTCGAGTACTCGGCGATATCGCGGTCGCCCAGCGATGAGACTGTGAGAACGGCGACTTCGGCGCCGGATGCCGCCTTCTCGAGAGACGTTCCGATTCGATTCAGCTTCAGCTCGAGCTCGGGCGAGAGGATGTTCGCCTCATCGAGAACGAACTTGTCGACGATCTCATCCGCGGCGATCGGCGTTGCACTTTCGACCGCGTCCGCGTTCAGCGGAATGGCGAGCACAAACGTGAGCGTGAGGCAGACCAGCAGCAGCAGGCCGAAGACGCCCTCTCGGCGCCCCCGGCCGGTCTGCTTCAAGACGCGCGGGATCATGGCGCGGACGTAGCCGGTTGTGTCGAGCTGCCGCCGCCTGTGTTGAAGTCCACCTCGGGATTCTGCTTGTCAGCGTCGCTGACCTCGAAGTACTCGGCTGCATCGAAGCCGAACATACCGGCGATGAAGTTGCGCGGGAAGATGCGGATCGCCTTGTTGTAGTCGGTGACCATCTCGTTGTAGTCCATGCGTGCGGTGGCGATTCGGTTCTCGGTACCCGCGAGCTCGTCCATGAGACGGATGAACGTCTGATCGGACTTCAGGTCCGGGTAGTTCTCGACGACCACGAGCAGGCGCCCCAAAGCCCCGGAGAGAGCGTCGTTCGCGGCAGCGGCCTCAGCGGGCGTACCCGCGCCGGATAGCGCCGCGCGCGCGCTCGTGATGTCCGCAATGATCGTCTTCTCCTGGGCTGCGAAGCCTTTCACCGTCTCGACGAGGTTCGGGATGAGGTCCGCGCGACGCTGGAGCTGGTTCTCGACCTGCGCCCAGTTGTTCTGAACGTCCTGGTCCTTCTGGACGAGTTCGTTGTAGATACCTATGAGCGACGAAGCGATGATGCAGCCGAAGAGGACGACGGCTCCTACGCCTAGCCAGAGCGGACTGAGCTTCTTCACGGGGACCCTCCCTATCTGGGTGTGCAGCGAAAGACGTTGATGTGCCGAAGAGCCACGTCCACATTCTACCCGAGCAAGCTCGGCGCTTCGTTGCCGGTCATCCGCGAGGTCGCTATACTCGCCTATGCGTTGCGAGCCTCGCGCTGCGCACGGATTCGGAGAGCTGACCGAGAGGCTGAAGGTGCACGACTGGAAATCGTGTGTGCGGCTTATACCCGTACCCAGGGTTCGAATCCCTGGCTCTCCGCCACGCAATAGACCGAGAGGGCGTCCCGCGATAGGGGCGCCCTCTCGCGTGGTAGAATCTCTACACGCCGTCTGGGAGTGGCGGCGGAAGTACGAGGTGGGATGCCGAGAAGCGTCGAAGCCCCGAACGGTCACCCTTTCGGCGCCGAGCAAATGGTGAGACCGACCCATCGAGGTCGGTCTTTGCGTTTTCTCGGAGGTCCGCAGGGACGGGCCGAAAAGGAGTGGTCGCGATGTTGTCTTCACGCGGATCCCTTGCCTCGCGCACGCTGTGCGCTCTTGTTGCACTTGCTGTCGCGTCGGGCTTGGTTGCCGTGGGGGGTGCCGTGGCAGCGCCGCCGACGTTCATCCCCGGGCCGACGCCGCCGTCAACAGCCGTGCCAGGAGCCTGGCTGAACACGTCGGGGGAGCGCTTCGACGGGGACATACCCGGCCGCATCCTGCACATCTCGCCGACCGCGGGATCCTTGAGCGCCCTCAGCGACAAGGCGGACGTGTTTCGTGTTGACCTGGCCGAGGGTCAGCGAGCCTACTTCAAGGCGATAACCACCGGGGGCAGCCTGGACGTTCGTTTGCGCCTGTACGCGCCGGGCAGCACTTCTATTGCAGTAGCCGATCCACTGCTGGCCATACCCGATATCGGCGGCGGTGGGAGGCTCATATATGAGGCGCCAGCCGGCCAGGGCGGCATCTACTACCTTGAGGTCTATGCGTACACGGGCTTCGGCGAATATCGTCTCTTCGGCCCCGAAGAGAACGACAGCATTCCGGGGACAGCTCTGGATCCTCCGGAGGCGGGTCTTTGGGATGTCGCGGAGACTGGGGCTGCCAACGGGGACACGCTGGACGTGTACCGAACGCACCTGACGCTGGGCGAGGTCTACGAGTTCAACGTCACCAACTACGCAAACGATGGGGATTTCGAGTTCGCGCTGTACCCGCCCAATACGGTGGATCCTGTTGGGGACGGGGCGGTGGCTACGTCCTCGGGCTCGCGCTCGAAGTCCCTTCGGTACACCGCTACCTGGACCGGCGACTACTACATCGCCGTGAAGTGGACGGACGGCACGGGGCAGTACCGTCTCAACTCTCCCGGTTCGCCGTTCGGTCAGTGGGCGCACGGCTTCCCGTTCGGCAATTTCGGTGGTCAGGCCGATGAAGACCTGTTCAGGAGCGTCTTCGGTCTGCCCTCAGGACCACTGACGCTCGGAGCGCGGATGTTCTACGAGGGCACGTTCAAGGGAGCGTACGGCGGCGGCCAATGCTACGGCATCGCCGTCGTCGCAGGCATGTTCTACCGGGATGTCTACGGGGCGGATCCCGGTGACTTCGAGCCGGGAGCTCAGTACGCGAGGGACATTCCTCGCAAGACGTCGAGCAACCATCTCGATGAGCCGATCGAGCGATACATCAGCAAGTATCACTACTACCAGAAGGATCCGACGATTCGAGAGTCAACGGTATGGTTCGATCCTGATCAGGCGTTCAGTCGCTGGCTGGACTTGGTCGTTGCATTCGGAGGGGGCTGGCAGGATCCTTACTTCTTTGGCTTCCGGGGTGAGAGGCCCAATGGGACTACGTGGGGCCATGCGACCAACATCACAGGTCTCAGATGGGCGCGACCTGACGGCCAGGTATACATGTCGATGTACGACAGCAACGCACCCAACGACATGCGGCACTTCGCGACCGACGGCACGGACTTCGATGTCGGGGGCTACAACGACGTCTACCTCGGAGTCATGCGTCCGATCTCCCCAAACGAGCTCGACAGCATCCCCAAGCTGTGGGGAGAGGTGTCCTTGGTCGGCGTTTCGTTCGTACGCCAGTTCGATGTTGCGGTGATGCACACCGACTCTCTCGGTAGGCGGCTTGGCCAGCTGGACGGCGAGGAGATCGCAGAGATACCCGGTGGTGAACGCATCGAGCTGTTCACGGGAATCGTGGACTCCGACTGGCGCGAGCCGGTCGAGTACTATCTGCCGTCGGGCGAGGACTACCGCGTGGACATCCGCCGGGCTTCGGCAGGGGAGGTCACCTACGATCTCTTCGACGGCGACCAGGCGATGCGGGTGCAGGTTCCCGAGACCGGTCCGGACGCCACGTGGAGAGTGGAGACGAATCTCGGGGGTCACGGGCTGCGAGTGTCGGCTATGTCGCCTATGCCTCAGCAGGCGGCCGTCAAGCTCGCCCGCGAGCCGGGCGATGTGAGCCGGATGCTCGAGGTCTCAGGTCTCGCTCTCGGGGGTCGATCGGGTGATTTCGGCGGTGTGTTCGGCGCGCCCTCTGGCTTGGAGATGGCTTCAAGCGAGCGCGCGGATTCGTTCGACGTTCGCCTCACCGGCGAAAGCCAGACCTGCGACCTCACGCTCTCGGGACTCGTCGGTCGCAAGACCCTGTCGACCCGCATCGAGGACTTCGTGCCCTCGGTAGGTATCACTCACACGGTCGAGGTCTTGGACTGGCGCCAACTGCCGAGGACACCGATCTTCATCGTCGGGCACCTGCCGGATGGCACGGATGACGTGATCGCATATCAGGTCACTCGCGAGAACTTCGGCTCGATGGTCGCCGAGATGAAAGCGCAGGGTCTCATAGGGAAGCAGCTCGCGGCTGCAATCGTGAGCCTGCGGGCGCACAGCGACAGTGCAGGACCGCTCCGCAAGACTCTGGACTCGGCAGTTGTGGCGGGACAGGTCTCGCGCTCAACGGCCGACAGGATCCTCGCTGCCGCCGAGGCTCTGGGTGAGTAGGGTCGAACGCAAGGCGCGCGCCTAACAGGCGCTGCGCGGGTTGCCGATAACTCACCTATGGACGCGACCTACGCGCTATTGGCCGCCGCGTGCGTGATCGTGCTGCTCGAGACGCTGGTGTTCTTCGTGCACGTCTCAGGGCTACGATCACTCGCGCGTTCCAGCGCGCCGGAGCCCGGACGATGGCCACGCGTATCGGTGATCATGGCCGCCCGCGATGAGGCGCGTGCTGTCGGCGATGCGGTCGCGTCGCGTCTGGCAGAAGACTACCCGGACCTCGAGGTCATTCTGGTCGACGATCGCTCCAGCGACGGAACGGGACGGATCGCCGCGAGTGCTGCCGAGGACGACCCGCGTTTCTCGCTTGTGCGCGTCGACGAGCTGCCGAAGGGATGGCTCGGCAAGGTGCACGCGCTGCAGAAGGGTACGGAAAGGGCGAGTGGCGAGTGGCTGCTGTTCTCGGACGGCGATGTCTCTGTGAGTCCGGGGACGCTTCGCCGGGCGATGGCGCACTGCATCGCCAACGATGTCGACCTGCTCGCGCTGGTGCCTGCCTACGAGACCGGCAACTTCTGGATGGACGCCGTCTGGGCGGTCTTCATGCGTGGGCTTGCAGTCATCGTTGACCCTCGGGCAGTGCGGAACCCCAAGAGCAAGATGGCGATCGGTTCGGGAGCGTTCAACCTGGTACGTCGCGAAGCGTACGAGCGCACCCCCGGCTTCGAGCACATTCGGCTGGAGACCGGGGATGACGTGGGTCTTGCGATGATGGTGAAACGCGCCGGCGGCAGTCTTGAGATGATCGATGGCCGGGGATGCGCCGCCGTGGCAATCTACCGCTCGATTCCCGAGTTCCTGCACGGCATCGAGAAGAACGGCAGCACGACGGCCTCAATGCCGTTCCCGCTGTTGGCGGCCGTTTTCGCCTTGCTGGCGGCACTCGTGCTCTCGCCGCTGGCGGCGCTCGCGATCGGGCCGACGTGGCTGCGGCTGCTGGGCGCGGTGGCGCTCGTCGCCTACACCGCTGCGGA
>JAENZW010000128.1:4995-5455 GCA_016841065.1 Actinomycetota bacterium | reverse complement strand
GGCGCGGCCAGCGCGATCTGCCGCTCGAGGTCGCTGGTGTCCGCGTCTTCGATCGCATCTTCGGCCATCTGTTCCAAGTCCGGAGCGGCGGGGACGCCGCAGTCCTCTTCGGCTCGAGGTGAGGGTGCGAGCAGCATCGAGATCTCGGCGGCGAGTTCGGGGGGCAGTTCCAGTGCGGCCGCGACTCGATCGGGGTCCGCACCAGCCTGCTGGGCGACAATCCGCAAGAGGCGGGCCAGCGACGCCGGGTTCATCTGAGCGAGCACGTCTAGCATGCCGCTCATTCGCTCTCCGGTCGCATCGGGTCGAAGCCCCTGGGCGAGCAGCCGCATCCGATCCGCCTCGTCGAGCCGCATGAGCCCCCCGGCGAGTCGACCGGTCGCGATGTCGCGCGTAGCTGCCTCGCGGCCGTCGACCGAGGCGCGGATATCGTCTACGCCCTGTCCGGTCGCCGCCGTTT
>JAENZW010000128.1:0-4985 GCA_016841065.1 Actinomycetota bacterium | reverse complement strand
GCGACCACTGCTCGGGCGCCGCGAGTACTTCCGCACCCAACTCGTCCAGCTGAGCCGCAGTCAGTTCCAGGCCAAGGTGCCCTTCTTCGGCAGAGGCGCGCAGCGTGACCTCGATGACGGCGATGCGACTCACTCCTGCGCCGGCCAAGGCATCGCGGATGCCTCGCTGGCGCACGACAGCGGCCTCAGTGTTCGCGACGCCCACGAAGGCGCTGGCCTCGGTCTCGGTGAGATCGGGAGCTATGACGAGCTGCCCGACCTGCATGGCGTGGAGGGATTCGGCGAGGACCGTCACGTGCCCCTGTCCGGGGGCGACCTCCTGGTCGCCGACTCGGAAGCCATGGGGGTCGACGACGTACCGGAGCGGACCGATCGAGTTCGTCACCTCGTTCGCGCGAACGAAGAAGCGCTCCAGCGCCTCGCGCGGAAGTGGACTGGAAGGCGGGTAGAGGCGCGCGGCATTCGCAGCAGCTGCGAGGTACCGGACGACCTCTTCGGCCAGAGGATGCCCCTCTGTCTCCACACCGCTCCTTCCAAGACTGGAATCGCTCAACAAGATGCTACCCCGAATTGGATGTATCGGCTGGGCCGCTCATCGGCGACGTGCCGCCGGTCACGGGAGAGACCGGCAACCGACAAGCGGCATGTCGTTCATCAGAATAGGCGACAGCGAAGTGCGGAATCATCCGATACAGTTGGCAAAGCGCTTCATGCGAGCGCGCGGACAAGACGTCGGAGCGGCCACACGTGCCTCTGAAGACCGATATCCACTATAGGAGACTTGCGGGCGAAGCCTTGAGCCGGGCTGGCATCGCCGAGCCCCCCATACCCCTGGACGCCCTCGCGAAGCACTACGGGATACCGACGCGGTCATTCACCCTGCCGACCTTCTTCTCCGGCGCCATCATCAACGAGGACGGGCTCCCTGTCATCCTGTTGAACGCAGACAAGGACGAGGCCGTTCAGCGGCAGACACTTGCACACCTTCTCGCTCACGTGCTGATCCTCTTCGATGACCCTACCGAGGCGTTTCCGAGGAATGCGCGCCTGGATCACCGGGAAGCCGACATAGTTGCCGAGGAGCTCGTCGCGCCATCCGACATGATTCTCGACCAGGCGTCCAAGTGGTTCAACGACTATCGATACCTCGCCCGTCTTTTCGGCGTTTCTGAGGCGGAAATGATGCGTCGGATGCTCGACATGGGCATCATCAAACAGCGGGGCATCATCTGGGACTACTGATATCATCGTGGTGGTCCGCCTCTGTCCGCCGGGACGAAGCTGCGCCCTCGCGCTGCGCTCAGACGGATACGTGAGTCATTCGAGTCAGGGAGGGTCCATCCATGCGCACGTCCTACGCGGTTGGTGTCGACGTCGGTGGTACGCGTATCGCGGCAGGACTTGTTGAGCGCAAGGGCCGGATCGTCAAGGACAACAAGACGCTCACGCCCAAGGCGGGACCATTCGCGGTTGTCGATGCGGTGATCGAACTCGTCGAAGAGGTCTCCGCGGGGGTGCACTCCTCCGAGATCGCAGGAATCGGCATTGGACTTCCTGCCCAGATCGACTTCCTTCGCCAGTCCATCGAGTTCTGCACGAACCTGCCGCTCGCCGGCGTAGATGTCCGCGCACTGGTGATGTCGCGAATCCGCCATCAGGTCACGCTCGACAACGACGGCAACCTCGCGGCCTTCGGCGAGTACCGGTACGGTGCTGCGAAAGGAGCGCGCGATTTCGCGATGATCACGCTCGGCACCGGTGTCGGGGGCGGTCTCTTCGTCAACGGCGAACCCTACCGCGGGTCGCGTGGACTCGGCGGTGAGGTAGGCCACATGGTCGTGCAGATGGACGGCCCTCCATGTCCGTGCGGCGGCACCGGCCATATCGAGAGCTACCTCGGGCGTGCCGCACTCGCTGTCGAGGGCCAGAAGGCTGCAGCAGCGCACCGCGGTCGCCAGATCCTGGAGGAAGCCGGGGGCGAAGTCTCGGCCATCACGGCAGAACACGTCGTGCTCGCGTCGCACAAGGGCGACGAGGCGGCGACTGCAATCCTGATGAATGCGGGCCTGGTTCTCGGCCGGGCACTGGTCGGCATCGTGAACGTTCTCAATCCGAAGCTCATCGTTGTCGGAGGAGGCATTGGCGAGGCGTGTCCGTTCATAGTCGAGCGGGCGGCACAGGCCATTGCCGAAGAGGCGCTCGCGGGTCGTCGTGACGTGCAGGTGATTCCCGCGGAACTCGGCAATGATGCAGGTCTACTCGGAGCGGCGGCTCTCGCGTTTGATGAACACGACTCTCGCGAAGGACTACACCGCTAGATCGGTCTATCGAGGGGAGAGCAAGTGGGCGGCGACCGGATCGAAGATCTCGCGGAACGCGTGCGCATACTGCGCGAGAAGGCTGCGCGCGAGGGGGTTGAGGTACCCGGCGACGTGCTGGAGTACATCGCCGAGAGGCACGGCGTGCCACAGACCCTCAAGAGCGCCCTCGTCCAGGTGATGGTCCTCGCAGCGCGCAAAGGCGTGCCCATCGATCTGGGACTCACACGGCGGGCCCTCGGCGACTTCACCACCGTCGAGGAGCAACCGCAACCGCCTGTTGCTCCCGTGGCAGCACCGCCGTCAGTCGAGGCGCCGCATCCGGACCCGACGCCCGAGGAGGCAGTTCCGGTCGAGGCGAGCTTCGACTTCGATGTCGACTTCGGTGAGGACGAACCCGCCGCAGTCCCGCAAGCGGAGCCGAGCCAGCCCACGCTGGATCTCGCACCTTCGCCGACCGCCGCGCCGACGCCTTCGAGGCCGACGATCGGTCCGCCGGCGACCGTCTATTTCTCGCCGGTGAGAACCTCGGGGAAGAAGAGTCTCGTGACGCGTGCGGGTCAGCTTCTCGATCGCGCAGGTCTGTCTTCGGCGGTAGAAGAGGACGACCTCGTCGCAATCAAGCTGCACTTCGGCGAGCAGGGCAACACCGGATTCGTGCAGCCGATCTTCCTGCGCGAGGTGGTCTCGCGCGTCAAAGCTGCTGGTGGCAAGCCGTTCCTAACCGACTCAAATACGCTGTATCGCGGTCAGCGCTCGAACGCGGTCGATCACATCGCGTGTGCCATTCATAACGGCTTCTCCTACGCGACGGTCGAGGCGCCGCTGGTGATCGCCGACGGGCTCGACGGGCGTGATGCCGAAGACGTGCCCGTTCCCGGCACGCACTTCGACAGCGTTCGCATCGGCGCGGCCGCCGTCCACGCCGACGCGATGGTGGTCGTCACCCACGTGAAGGGCCACGAGGCGACCGGCTTCGGCGGTGCCCTAAAGAACGTCGGCATGGGGTTTGGCTGCCGGAGCGCCAAGCAGCGCATGCACGCGGACTTCTCGCCCGAGCCGAGTGCCGAGAAGTGTACGGCGTGCGGACGTTGCGTAAAGTGGTGCCCGGTCGACGCCATGACCATCGGCCCCGACCGCGTCGCTCGGGTCGACTCCGAGCTGTGCTACGGCTGCGGTGAGTGTGTCGCCGCGTGCGCGTACGGCGCAATCTCGATCGAATGGAAGACCACACCGGAAGCGATACAGGAGAAGATCGTCGAGCACGCCATGGGCGCGCTGGCGGACAAGGACGGCAAGGTCGTCTACCTCTCCTTCGTCATGAATGTCTCGCCGGACTGCGACTGCTGGCACTTCTCCGACGCGGCGGTCGTCCCCGACATCGGGGTGCTGGCCTCGACCGACATCGTCGCTATCGAGCAGGCGGCGTACGATCTCGTCACCCAGGCGCGCGGACTTCCCGGCACGCGTGGTGAGGGCATGCACGAGGGCAGCGACAAGTTCACCCGCATCACCGGCATCGACGGGACACGCGCCATCACGTATGCCGAAGAGATGGGACTCGGCACGCGGGTCTACACTCTCGAGCGTGTAGAGTAGTCGCGGAACGCACACGGGGAGGGGCCGGTATGGACGTTGGCAGAGCCTTTTCGGACGCGTGGCGCACCACGTTCCGAGAGAAGGCGCAGTGGCCGTTCGTAGCCGTGATCGCGGTGGTGTTCGTGGTCCTGACCGTGGGGCTGTTCGTCTCGATGGCCGTACTGCTCGCCACCGCGTTTGGCACCGCCGGCATCGAGGTCCTCAATCCCGCATCCGAGTACTCCACATACAACGTGGAGCTCCTGGGACGCGTTGCGGTCGGTACTGCGTTGGGCATCCTGGGCGTCGGCTTCGTCTGGTCGCTCGTCATGTCGTACCTCCGGGCCCTTCTTGAATCCGGACTCGCGTATTCGGCGGGCGCCATCGGGCGCGGCCATCGGCCGTCGTCTGCCGAGATCTGGCGTGAGGCGTTCGGTTTCTCGGGGCGCGTTTGGGGAGCTCAGATCCTGTCGATATACCTGCCAATGTTCGCAGCGAGCATCGTTTCCTACGGTCTCCTGTTCGCGCTCGGGTTGGCGGGTATCATGCGCTCCGGAGAAACGAGCAGCGTGGACCCGGCGATAGCGGCATCCCTCTGTTTCGGCATCATATTCTTCGCGCTGTTCATGTTCGTGAGCTGGGCGTTCACAGAATCGTGGTCTCAGCTCTCCGTGCGGCACATCGTCCTGTGGAGACAGGGCGTCACGGCTGGTCTCGGTCAGGGATTCCGGGTGTGGCGTGCGCGTTTCGGCTACGTGCTGCTGGTGATGTTGGCGCTTCTCGGCGCCAACATCGTGCTGTTCGGCGTCTACTCCATTGGAGACGCGATCCTGAAGAGCGGTATGCCGACGAATGGGGCCTACGCCTGCACCTCGTTCAGCACGGGAATCCTCTTCTACGCAGCAGCGCTTGTGATCAGCGTGTTCTTCTCCAACCTCTGGACCGCGATCGTCTTGCAGGCGCGTCCGGAGGCGGGTGGCTCCCTCGATGCTCAGCAAGCCGGGCCGTTCCAGCAGCCGCAAACGTATCCCATCGCGCAGCCCGCGCCGTACCCGGCGCCGTACGCTGGCGATGTATATGCGCCGCCCT